>CALMWO010000402.1 GCA_937873805.1 uncultured Hyphomonadaceae bacterium | reverse complement strand
GACTTTCGCGGCGGCGACAGTGCCGGCGGCCGTCATCATCATCGGCAGGGCGCGACCGTAAAGCTGCGAGCCTTCAATGACGGCGCGATAGCCGGCGAGGTTGGCCTGGCTCGACAAGACGTCCATCGACTGGGCGCGAGTGATGCGGGGGACGAATTCCATCGCGACGGCAGTGACCCCCGCAGCAGCATAGGCGGCGGCCTCGGCTTTCGCGGAGTAGGGATCGAGCAGGCCGAGGAGGGCTGCGCCTTTGGGATAGGTCGCCAGTTCGGCGGCGTCAGGCGCGCGGACCTTGAAGACGATGTCGGCGCCCTTGAGGATGTCGGCGGCCGATCCGACCGTGGCGCCGGCGGCGGTGAAGTCTTCGTCGCGGAGGCCGGCATTGGCGCCTGCGCCGGTTTCAACCGCAACGGTGTGTTTCAGGCCGATGAGTTTCTTGACAGATTCTGGCGTCGCCGCGACGCGTGTCTCGTCGAAGCGGCGTTCCTTCAGAACTGCAATTTTCATGTTTCCCCCTTAACCCGAAAAAGGGGTTTAGCCGAGCAACAAAGATCCGAGCCAGACAAGGATCTCGATGAAGACGGCCAGGACGCAGAGGCCGATCACCGTGGCGACCCAGGCGCCGCCCATGTTCATCAGCAGGCCGACGGCAATACCGAACACGGCAAAGCCGATCAGCGCGCCGATCCACGGAACGCCCATGGTGAGCACGAACGTGGCGTAACCGACCGTGAGGATGATCAGCATGCTGCCCCAGGTCGTGAAAGTGCCGAAGCCCTTCCACATGCCGCGACGGGCGGACATGTCCATGTAAGCGGGCGTGTGCGCCGGCGGCGCGACGATCGGGGCTTGGTTGGCGGGTTCGGCGTGCGCCATGGCGAGTCATCTCCCAGCGATCTGTCGGTAAATCAGCGCCGGATGTAGCCGTATCGCGGCCGGTTGAAAAGCGCTCAGAAGGCCGCATGGCGGGGAAAACCGCCCTGAATTTGTGGGAGAATCGACCCAGCCACCAATTTTTTGCCTCAGCGCGTCGGGACGACCCGGTCGGAGGTCGAATAGGCCCACTCCTGAAGAAGGGTGCGCAGGGCGGCGACGAAGGCCAAAGGCTGGTCGAGCATGACGTGGTGGCGGGCTTCCGGGATCTCGATGAACGGGACCTGCCGGTTGAGCAGGCCGCGCATGTAATCGCGGACGTCCGGGTCCCAGATGATCGACTTGTCGCCCTTGAAGAGGGCGATGCGGCAGCGTGTTTCCTTGAGGAGTTCCTGCGGCGGGCGCGAGACGGAGAAGCGTTGCCAGATCGAGGGATCGAACTTCCACGCCCAGCCGTCACCGCTTCCATCCTGCATCGGGGCTTTGTGGAGCGACCAGCGGGCGATGTAGTCGAGCGCGTAGTGGTTCTCGCAGAGCTGGGGCGGGGCGAGGCGGAAGCGGGCGAGGGCGGCTTCGAGCGAGGGATAGACCTTGCCGCCGCGCACGGGTGGCGGGCCGCGGCGTGGACTGTCTGGCGGGTTGACCGGCGTGTCGACGATGACGATGCCGCCGAACCGGTCGCCGTATTCAGCGCCAGTGAGAATGGTGACGAAGCCGCCGAAGGAGTGCGCCACGATGATCGGCTTCTCGGCGTGGGCGAAGAGCCCCGCATGGTCGCAGACGGCGAGCTGTTCGCGGGCGAAGACATCCATCGTGTAGTCGGGACGCCAGCCTGAATCGCCCATGCCGGAGAAGGTCATGGCGACGACGAAATAGTCTTCGAGCAGGTAAGGCGCGACGAAATCCCACCAGTGCGCGTGGGCGCCGTTGCCGTGGACGAGGAGCAGGCCGGGTTTCGTGCGGTCGCCCCAGGCCTGGTAGTGGATCTGCACGCCTTCGCATTCGACGAAGTGCGTTTCGTAGGGCGTGGCGACGGCGTCGGTGAACCATTGCGGCGCAGGCGGCTGGGCGCCGCGATAGGGCGCAAGCGGGCCCTGCTCGGCGGGGATTCCCACCGGCTGGTCGCGGACGAGCTTGTCTTTGTCGCTGGCCATGGGCGCCTCCGTTCGCGACGGCATTAGGCGCGTGGGACGGAGGGAGCAAGGGCTGCGCTCGTGAGCGCGCCCTCGTGGTGCGCCGGGCAGCGGAACCGCCGCTGAATGTCAGTCCAGCTTGCGAACTTCTTCTGCGCGCCACAGGCGGTAACGCACTTCGACATCGTCTGGCGTGTAGAGGACAATCGGCAGGTGCGAATTGTAACGAACCAGGGGCTGCTGAGCGAGGGTGACGAACGCCTGGCGCTCGCTCCCTGCCGGACACCCCATCATGGTCGAGACGCCCGACGTGACGCGCGGCAGGCTGTAGTAGGTGTAGCCCCAGCCCTGCAGTGTTTCTTCCTTCAGCTCGCCGCCAAGCGTGTGGCGGTTGCAATCGATCGTCTTCGTTTGCCCAACGATCAGTTCGACCTTCACCTCGTCTTCGTTCTGCAGCTGCGGCAGGCTGACGACATGGCGCTTTTCACCTGTCTTTGCGGCGGGGAAAGCCTCCAGCTGCTTGGCTGCGTCGTTCGTGGGCTGCGCTTCAACAGGAGTCGTGGCGCAGGCGGACAAGGCCAGCGTCGCGATGCTGGTGAGAACGAAAAGTCGCATGACACGGCCCTTTCTGGTGACGTGGTGTTTCAGCTCTTCGGCTTGTAGGCAATCATCACGTTCCCTGCGCCCTGGGCGAAGAGGCCGTAACCGGAGTTGACCAGGACGAGGCCGTTGACGGCGATGATCGAGGCGTTGTCGACCGAGGCGCCGTTGGCGGTGACGCCGTTGACGGTCTGGAAGTCCTGGGCGGTGTCCCACTGGGCGACGAGCTTGCCGGTCTTGCGCTCGACCACATAGACGCGGCCGTCGAGACCGCCGGTGATGATGTGATCGCCGATGACGGTGGGCGCGCCGGAGAGGCCGAACAGCGAGTTGCAGCGCGGCACGAATTTCTTGCGTGCATCGGTGCAATCCGGCTTCACCTCGAACTTCCAGTCGATCGAGCCGTCCTTGAGGTTCACGGCATAGAGGCCGGGCTTGAGGTCGGCAGGCACGACCTGATCCGGGATGGAGCGGCCGGGATAGGAGATCGGCGCGTAGACATGCGTGTCGTCGACAGCGATGCCCCAGTGGATGCCGCCGTTCGGGCCGCCGGTGCCGATGTGGGTTTTCCAGATCACCGAGCCATTGTCGGGGTCCATCGCCCAGACCGTGCCGGATTTCTGGCCGGCGACGACCATCTCTTTTCCGCCCGGCGCGGTTGCGAGGATGGTCGAGGCGCCGAAGTCCACATCGCGGAAGACGGTGGTCTTCGAGCAATTGAGGCCGCCGCCATTGGGGCCGCAGCCGACGTTGAACACGTCATTTTCGGTCGCCTGGAAGGCCCATTTGATCGAGCCATCGGCGAGGTCGAACGCCATCAGCGCATCGGTGTTCTTGTGCGCGGTTTCGGAGTTGGCCTCGCCCGTGCCGACATAGAGACGGTTGCGCTTGAGATCGATCGAGGGCGAGTTCCAGACCGGCGCGCCGGCGGGTCCCCACAACATCTTGCCGTCGCCGCGGTCGCGGATCGGCTTGGCGTTCTCCATCGTGTGGCCTTCCCACACGCGCTTGCCGGTCATCGCATCGAGAGCGACCACGCCGCCATGGGTCTTGCAGCACTCATAGTTCGGCTGCGCGGCCATCATGATTTCGTATTGCGAGGAGGGCGCGATCACCTTGTCGCCGACGAGAACCGGCGTGGCGGTCGAGATCGAGCCGGGGAACAGGCCCATGTGCGAGCCCCAGAGTTCCTTGCCGTTGGTGGCGTCGATCATGTGGATGTAGGCGCCCATGTCGCCGACCATGATGACTTTCTTGCCGTCCTTGCGGACGCCATAGCCGGCCGAGGTGCGGATCGTGCGCTCGCCTTCCCAGACCCACTGGATGCAGGGCTTGGCCTTGTCCGAAATGTCGAAGGCGAAGACGCGGTTCTTGTTCTCGCCGACAGGCAGGAAGATGGAGTTGCCGACGACAGCGGCCTGACTGCGCATCGTGACGACGCCCGGGAAGCCGACGACCCAGGCGACTTCCATGTTGGCGAGATCGGTCGGTTTGATGCCGGCCTGCGCGTAGGAAAGGTTGCGGCGATTGCGGATGTCGAAGCCGAAGGCCTGCACAGTGGGCTGGGCGTCGAGCTTCGGCGTGCGGCGATTGGTCGGGCAGCGCATCGCCTCGATCCACGAGTCGTCGGCGACGGTGGCTTCGGAGAGATAATCGGAGACGTAGGACACCTGCTGCGAGGAGAGGCCGGTCGCCTGCGGGATCATCTTGCCGGTCATCAGCGCGTTGGTGATCATGCCCGAGGTCATGCGCGCGAGCGTGGCGCGCGTCGGGGCCTTGGTGGCTTCGGCGTTATCGTGACAGGCGGCGCAATGCTGCTTGTAGACGTCTTCGCCGGGATGCGGGCCGGCGGGCTTGGCTGCGACCTGCGCGGCGCCTTCCTGCATGGCTGTCTGCTCGGCGGGCGTCGTGCAGGACGCGAGCGCGATCAAGGCTGCCGCCGAAGCGAATTTGCGAAGCATGAATGTACCCTCCCGCTAACCGCCCGCGACTTCTCGCGCAGGTCGGATGCTGGGCGCGACCATCCTCCCAAGATGACGTTGGCGTCAATCGGGACGGCAAGGAGAATTATGCTCGCCCGCAGTCGAGGGGCTCTGTCTTGAAACAAGCGCGTCCGGCCTGTAGGGGGCGGCCATGACTTTGCCTCCGCAACATGAGCCGTTTCGTGTCGCCGCGCTGTACCGTTTCTGTCGGCTCGAGCGTTTCGAGGAGCTGCGCGCGCCGCTGGCGGCGTTCTGCTGCGGGCGCGGCATCAAGGGGACGTTGCTGCTGGCGCAAGAGGGCATCAACGGCACGGTGGCTGGCGGCGAGACGGCGATCGCGGAGCTGATCGCGCATCTGGAAGCGATGCCGGAATTCGGCGGGCTGGAGGTGAAGTACAGCGCCGCCGACGAGATGCCGTTCAACCGCATGAAGGTGCGGCTGAAGCGCGAGATCGTGACGATGGGCGTCGAGGGCATCGACCCGCAGACAAGCGCCGGCGCCTATGTCGAGGCGGGCGACTGGAACGCGCTGATTGCTGATCCGGACACCGTCGTGATCGACACCCGCAATGACTACGAGGTGTCGCTCGGCACGTTCCGCAATGCGGTCAATCCCGAGACAGCCAGCTTCAGCGAGTTCCCCGACTGGGTCGCGCAGCATCGCGGCGAACTTGCCGGCAAGAAGATCGCGATGTTCTGCACGGGCGGCATACGTTGCGAGAAGGCGACGGCGTATGTGAAGTCGCTTGGCTTCGATGACGTGTTTCACCTCAAGGGCGGCATTCTCAAATATCTGGAGAATGTGCCGGCGGAAGAAAGCCTGTGGCAGGGCGAGTGCTTCGTGTTCGACGAGCGCGTTTCGGTTGGGCACGGGCTGGCGGTAGGCGACAACAAGCTGTGCCGCGCCTGCGGGTATCCGCTGACGCCAGAGGACAGGCTGTCGCCGAAATTCCGCGAGGGCGTGTCCTGCGAGCGCTGTTTCGATGTGACCAGCGAAGCCGACAAGGCGCGCCATGCCGAGCGCCATCGGCAGATCGAGCTGGCGTCGCGCCGGGGCAAGAGCGAGCCTATCGGTGAAGCCGAGCGGTAGCTACGAACCGTAGGGTGCATCTTGATGCACCGTGCCGCTATCGACGCGGGCGGTGCATTTCCGCTCCGCTTCAATGCACCCTACGAAGCGCGGATCCTCAGCTCTTCGGCCTAATTGCGGGGCTTGAACGCCAGCAGCATGTTGCCGCCTTGCTGGCCGAACATGCCGTAGCCCGAGTTGACCAGCAGGAGGCCGTTGGCTGCGGTGATCGAGTTTGCGTCGATCGCGCCGCCTTTGCCTTTCACGCCATTGGTCGCGTCGTATTCCTTGTTGGTCTGGTAGGACCACAGGGCTTTGCCGGTCTTGGCGTCGTTCACGTAGAGCATGCCATCGAGCGCGGCCGAGACGACAGCGCCGTCGATCACGGCAGGCGCAGCCGAGAAGACGTTGCCGCGCCAGCGCGCCACGCCTTCGGGCTTCTCGGGGTTGAACTGCCACTTGATCTTGCCGGTCTTGCCGTCGAGTGCGTAGAGGCCCGGCTTGATGTTGGCGTCGCCTTCCCATTCTCCGGGGATCGGCTGGCCGACATTAGTGATCGGCGCGTAGACGGTGTCGTTGTCGAAGGCGAGGCCCCAGTGGACGCCGCCGAGCGGACCGCCGGTGCCGAGGGGCGTGCGCCAGACAACCTTGCCGGTGTCGGGGTTGAACGCCCAGACCGAGCCGGATTTCTGGCCGGCATAGATCAGGTCCTTGCCGTCCGAACCCTTACCGAGAATCATCGAGGCGCCGAAGTCGACGTCGCGATAGACCGTTTCGGCCGGGCGCACGCAGTTCAGCTGTTCAACTTTCGGGGCTGGGCCGCAGCCGGCGTTGAAGATGTCGTTCGGCGTGGCGTGGAAGCTCCACTTCTCCTTGCCGGTCTTGAGGTCGAGCGCCATCACCGCGTTGGTGTTCTTGTGCGCCGGCGGGGAGTTGCTCTCGCCGGTGCCGAAGAAGATGAGGCCGCGCTTTTCATCGACAGAGGGTGAATTCCAGATCGGCGCGCCTGACGGCCCGAGCAGCATCTGACCATCGCCGCGATCGCGGACCGGCGTTGCGTCCGGCATCGTGTCGTAGCGCCATTGCTGCGCTCCGGTCTTCGGATCGAGCGACAGCATGTAGCCGTGGTTGGTGCAGCACTTCTCCTTGTTCTCGGCGGCGACCATGATCTCGAACTGGGCGACCGGGACAATGACGCGATCCTTCAGGATGACCGGCGTGCCGGTGGTCATCGAGTACGAGTATGAAGCGACTTTCTTCGTCCACATCGCCTTGCCGGTGCGCGCGTCAAGCGCGTGGACCGTGCCATCCTGGCCGGCGATGACGAGCTGGGGCGTGCCATCGGCGAGGACGCCGTATGCCGTGCTGGTGCGCAGCGGGCCGGGGGCGGCGGAGCTGTAGACCCATTGGATGCAGGGTTTGTCGCCGCCGAGGTCGAAGGCGTAGACCTTGCCGATATCGGTAGCGGGCCAGAACAGGTTCTTGCCGACGATGGCGCCCTGCGAACGCATGATCGAGCCGCCGGGGATGGCGATCGACCAGGCGAGCTCCATGTCGGACATCTTCGCGGTGGTGAGGCCGGATTGCTGTGCGGTGAGCTTGCGGCGGTTGTCGTGCGTGTAGCCGAAACCGACGGAGGTTGCGGCGGTCGGGCCTTCGAGGTCGACGGCGGCGCGGGCGCCGGTACACATCATGGCGGCCGCCCAGTCGACGGTCGACGTGGTCTTGCCCTCGGTGAGGTAAGCGATCAGCTGGGTGCGCTGTTCAGCGGAGAGCGCCGAGCCCTGCACCTTCATCTTGCCTTCGGTGAGCGCGAAGCCGAGGAATTCGGCGTTCATGCCGGCGAGGTTCTCGCGCGTCGGCGATTTGGTGTCCGGGTTGTCATGGCAGGCGGCGCAGAACGTCTTGTAGACGCCTTCGCCCGGATGCGGCGCGCCCGCGGCGACCGGCTGGGGCGCAGGGGCGGGCATGTAATCCGGTTCGG
>CALMWO010000401.1 GCA_937873805.1 uncultured Hyphomonadaceae bacterium | reverse complement strand
TTCACGCGCCATTGGGGAGCCGGCACTAGTTCATCCTCCGATGGGCAGTTCTTCCGCTCGGGCCGCAACCGATCGGCGGCGGCCGACATCAATGCGAAATATGGCAGCGAGCCGGGCCTGAAGATCTACTCCCACCTGTCCGATCATTTTGCCTCGTTCGGATCGCGGATCATGTCGGCCACCGCCGGCGAGGCCCCCTACGTGCTGGATGGCCTGATGCTCGGCGCCGGCGCGCTACCGCTGCATGAGCATTACACTGATACCGGCGGCGCGACGGACCATGTCTTTGCCCTTTGCCATCTTCTCGGCTTCCGGTTCGTGCCCCGTCTGCGCGACATCGCCGACCGGAAACTCGGCTCGATCGCCGCGCCTTCGACCTACAAGGGCATCGAAAGCCTCATGGGCCGCACGATCAAGACGGCGGCGATCGAAGCCGATTGGGATGACATCGTCAGGATCGTCGCCTCCATTAAGGAAGGAGCCGTTGCGCCCTCCGCGATCCTGCGCAAGCTGGCCGCCTACAAGCGCCAGAACAGGCTGGATTTTGCGCTGGCCGAACTCGGCCGCATCGAGCGGACGCTATTTACGCTCGACTGGCTTGAGCAGCCCGACTTGCGTCGCGCCTGCCAGGCCGGCCTCAACAAAGGCGAAGCACGTCATACCCTTGCCGCCGCGATCTACACCAACCGACAGGGGCGGTTCACCGATCGCTCGATCGAGAATCAGGAATATCGGGCATCAGGCCTCAATCTGTTGATCGCGGCGATTTCTTACTGGAACACCGTCTATATGGACAGGGCGGCCCAGCATCTCCAATCATCCGGCGGCACCTTCGATGATACGCTGCTTGCCCATCTCTCGCCGATGGGCTGGGCGCATATCAGCTTGACCGGCGACTATCTCTGGCAAAGGGCAAACCAGCTTTCCCCTGGCGAGTTCCGCACCCTCAACGATCCTATGGCCCGCCTCAAACTCGTGGCATAGCGGATGTTCTCACTATGTCCGCCAAATCGTTGTCTGGCGCACAAACCTTGAGGTGACGCCATGAAGACCGACGGAGACCTGCAGGCCCGCATGATTCGTATCGGGAAACCGATCACCATTGCCCTGGTGATCACGATCGGGATCGTCAGCCTCTGGACACCGGCGGTTCATCCCGCGATCGCCGCGCGGTGGTTCAGCCTTCCCAATCTTTACTTCTTTGCCCCCGTCCCCATCCTGGTCGTCCTCATCGCTGGGCTCCTTTTTAAGTTGCTGAGGGCCGGAAGCCATGCTGCGCCTTTCCTGCTCGCGTTGTGCCTCGTCTTTCTCGGCTATAGCGGCCTGGCGATCAGTCTGTGGCCCAACATCATCCCCCCTGCCCTGTCGATCTGGGATGCCGCCGGGCCGCCCCAAGCTCTGGGCTTCACACTGGTAGGAGCGCTGTTCATCATTCCCTTCATCCTCGCCTACACGGCCTGGGCCTATTTCGTGTTCCGCGGGAAGGTGAAGCAGGGCGAAGGATATCACTGATGCATCTCCCGGACGGTATCGGTCGCCTTTGGCTGCGTCGCGTAGGCTGGCTTTTGCTGATATGGGCCGCAAGTGTGCTCAGCCTTGGGGCCGTCGCCTATGTCTTCAGGCTTTTCATGAAAGCCGCCGGTCTCTCTGGCTAGTCTCACCGTGAATATCTGCTCGTCTACCCTCCGCACGTCCGCATTTGTTCAATAATAGGTATCAATGATTGGAAGACGCGCCTGACTAGTCACCATCTCCTATGTCAGGACCAGGCGATCGGGACGTGCCTGAAGAAATGCGGGTTCATTCGGCTTGAGGCGCTTCGAACGTTCCAACTGCTCGGGAGACAAGCCGAGGCGGCTTGGAACGATTTTGCGCGCTCTTGGGATGATCTGGGCGACGACCTGTATATGGCGGATGGTGGGCGATATCGACGCAGGCGGCACGCTGCTTTCAGTCATGTGGACGGGCAAGTGGTGCGAAAACCCCACCAACCCCATTTTCAGAGCCGAGACTATAATCCTCTCAATGGGGATGTTCAGCGCTGGTTCGAGCCGGTGCTGCCGACGTTAGCGGACAATCCTGTCACCCAGGCGATATTCGACACCTGCATCGCCGTCATTTCTGACGTCGA
>CALMWO010000400.1 GCA_937873805.1 uncultured Hyphomonadaceae bacterium | reverse complement strand
TTCGGCTGACGGGTGGAGTCGGGAAGCTCATGCGGCCCTCCCAGAAGGGTCCGCTGAAAAGAATCTTTCGCGTGAATCTCTTTGATTCATGAGGGCAAATTCAAACTGAGACACTACCCCTTCTGACTCTCGATTGACTCTTTTTGTCCCCTGAGTCGTTATAGAACAAAACAGGAACTAGCTGGGACAAAAGCCTGTGTCAAAGGCCGATCTTGAAGCATTGAGGCGGGAGGTGTCCCGGCTGGAGCGGGGCTCATCCCCCGCTGCATCCGAACGCTTTTCGACGGGCTCGATGCAGCTCGATGCAGCGCTGCAGGGCGGGCTCAATCGCGGCGCGCTGCATGAGATTTTTGCGGCGCAGACGGCGGATGAGCCGTCTGCTTCCGGCTTCGCCGTCATGCTGGCCATACGCGCGTCGGAGAAGCGCCCGATTGTCTGGGTCCGGCAGGATTTTGCCGGCATCGAGGCAGGTGAGATCTACGCGCCCGGACTTGCCGAACTGGGCCTCTCTCCGGATCGCCTGATTGTCGTGCGTGCGCGTGATGGCCCATCGGTGTTGCGCGCGGGCGAGGAGGCGGCGCGCTGTCCGCCGCTTGGCGCCGTGCTGATCGAACCGTGGGGCGCACCCAAGGCGCTCGACCTTGTCGCTTCACGCCGGCTCGCGCTCGCGAGTGCGCGATCGAACGTACCGCTCTTCATGGTGCGCGCCGGCGCGCAGCCAGAACCGAGCGCGGCGCTGACCCGCTGGCGCGTGCGCGCCGCGTTGTCAAAGGCGCTGGAGGCGGATGCGCCGGGCCATCCGGCCTTCAATGTGGAGCTGCTGCGCGACAAGGCAGGCGCGGCTGGACGCAACTGGATTGTGGAATGGGATCGTGACCAGCGTATCTTCAAAGACAGGATCAGGGAGAGTGTCCCGGCGCTATCTGGCGGCGTGGTTTCCCTACCTACCGGCGGATCGGCTGATCAGGGCTCGCGACGAGCCGTCTGAATTGCCGCTTGTCATCACCGAGAAGGTGAAAGGCGCCCAGCGCCTCATGGCGATCTGCCCGGATGCAAAGCGGGCAGGGCTTGCCGTAGGCATGACGCTGGCGGACTCCCGCGCCCGCATTCCCGATCTGTGGGTCGAGGAAATGGACGCGCGTGCGGATGCCGCCTTGCTTGATCGCATCGCCGAGGATTGCGACCGCTTCAGCCCCGCCGTGATGATCGATCCGCCGGATGGCTTGCTTCTGGACATTACCGGGTGCGAGCATCTTTTCAGCGGAGAGGCCGAGCTTCGCCGCGTCTTCTCGCAGCGCATGCGCCGGGCAGGCCTGCATGTCCGCACGGTGATTGCCAGCGCTGCTGATACCGCTCGCGCGCTTGCCCGTTATGGCCGCATCGCCATCGTGTCGCCGGGAGAGGATGCGGCTGCCGTGCGCTCCCTTCCCATCGCCGCGTTGGGCCTGGAGGAGGCGGATCGCCTCGCAATCTCCCGCGCAGGTCTCAAGACCATTGGCGCGCTTGCTGATCGGCCGAGCCTTCCCTTCGTCGCCCGCTTCGGCGAGCAGATGACGCTCCGCCTGCGCCGCATTCAGGGGCTTGCTCATCCGCCGCTCGATCCTCGCCGCGCTGTCCCAGAGCTGTGGGTCGAGCGCCGTTTTCCTGAACCGATCGGGCGGATGGAAGATGTCGAAGCAACCCTCGCCGAACTCGGCCACGAGGCGGGAGCGCGTCTCGGCGAACGTCGCGAAGGCGGTCGCGTCTTCGAGGCCAGCCTGTTCCGCGCTGACGGCGCCGTCCGGCGCGTGGTGATCGAAACCGGGCGGCCCATGCGCGATACGGCGACGCTGCTGCGCCTTTTTCGCGAAAGGCTCGATGCGCTGGCCGATCCTGTTGACCCCGGTTTCGGCTTTGATCTGATCCGCCTGTCCGTGCCGCATGTTGAGCCCTTCGATGCGCTGCAGCCGGGGCTCGATGGTCACGCCGTTGAAGCCGACGCCGTCGCCGACCTCACCGATCGTCTATCGACCCGCTTCGGAGCTGATCGCGTCGTGCGCTTTCTCCCCGAAAATACACACGATCCCGATCGTGCGGCGCGCCCCGTGCCCGCCAGCTTCAATCCGATGACGTCTGATGTCTGGCCGGCGCCCGAAGCAAAAGAGCCGCCCCTGCGCCCGATCCAGATGTTCGATCCGCCCCAGCGTATCCGCATCACCATGGCCGAAGTGCCCGACGGCCCTCCGCGAAAATTCTCATGGCGTCGCCGCGAGTATCACGTCTCCCGCGCCGAAGGCCCCGAACGTATCGCTCCCGAATGGTGGCTGAAGCCCGGCGCCCTCACGCGCGACTATTACCGTATCGAAGACGCAGAGGGCCGCCGCTTCTGGCTTTTCCGTGCCGGTCCCTACAGCAAGGAAACGCCCCAACCCGACTGGTTCATGCACGGGGTATTTTCGTGAGCGAGCTTGAACCGCTCAGCAATGTCGTCCTGTTTCCGGAGCGCGAAACAGCGCCCTTCGAATTTGTGGCGCACCCCTATGCCGAGCTTGCAGCCGCTACCAATTTTTCCTTCCTGCGCGGGGCGTCTACGGGGAAGGACATGGTGCTGGCGTCCGTCCTGTTGGGGTATACGGGCCTTGGCATTGCCGACCGCAATACGATTTCCGGCGTTGTGCGCGCGTGGGCTGCGCTCAATCACCTGCGTGAAGAAGGTCTTCCCGCGCCTGACAAGGTGAGGGAAGGCGGCTCGCCCGGCGAACATGGCTGGATGCCGCATCCTGATGAGGAGGGGCTCAAGCAGTTTCAGGAAGACCTGAAAGAGCGCGCAAAGGATTTCAGGCTCGTTGTCGGTGCGCGGCTCAGCTTCACCGACGGCGCGCCTGATGTGATTGCCTATCCGCAGAACCGGAATGGCTGGGGCCGCCTCTGCCGCTTGCTTACGGTGGGCAACACGCGCGCGGCGCCGGGCGCGAAGCGCGCAAAGAAAGGCGAGTGCCTGATCACGATCGATGATCTCGCCGCCTATTCAGACGACCTGCTTCTGATCGTGATGCCTGGCGATGACCTGGATGATCTGGCGCAGCCCCTGATGCAGATCGGGGATATGCGGCCCGGAGCTGTATGGTTAGGTGCGACGATGAACCGTCGCGGCGATGATGCACGCCGCCTTTCCAGATTGAAACGCATTGCCGCGGCGGCGGGCGTTCCTCTGATCGCGACCAACAACGTCCTTTATCATTCGGCCGGGCAGCGAGACCTGCAGGACATCATGACCTGCATACGCGAAGGGATGAAGATCGCCGAAGCTGGCAAGCTGCTGGAAGCGAACGCCGAGCGTCACCTGAAACATCCGCTGGAGATGAAGCGCTTGTTCGCGAAGGCGCCTGAAGCAATCGAGCAGACCATCGAACTGCTTGGCCGGATCACCTTCGACCTTGGCGAATTGAAGTACGAATATCCTGACGAGCCGGTCCCGCCCGGCTGGAACGATCAGGATTATCTTGAAGACCGCACATGGTTTCATGCGAACATGAAGTATCCCGACGGGATACCACAAAAGGTCGACAGGCAAATTCGCGAGGAGCTGGGGTTCTATCGCCGGCACAGTTACGCGCGGTATTTCCTGACGCTCTACCACATCGTCCGCGTTGCGCGCGACAAGGGCATTCTCTGTCAGGGCAGGGGTTCTGCGGCAAACTCCGCCGTCTGTTTCGTTCTGGGCATCACATCAGTAGACCCGAATGTTTTCGATCTCCTGTTCGCACGCTTCATGTCGGACGAGCGCAAGGAGCCACCGGACGTCGATGTCGATTTCGAACACGAACGTCGTGAGGAAATCATTCAGTACATCTACGAACGCTATGGCCGTCACCGCGCAGGTATCGCCGCCACGGTGATCCACTATCGCCCGCGCAGCGCCATGCGGGAGGTGGGCAAGGTTCTGGGCCTGACCGATGATGTGACCGCGCGGCTATCTGGTCTTGTCTGGGGAAGCTGGGGCGAGGGGCTACGCAAAAGTCAGTTGCGTCAGGCCGGGCTTGATGACGAAAATCCCGTGCTTCATCGCGCGCTTGAATTCGCCAATCGGCTTCTGGGTTTTCCGCGCCACCTGTCACAGCATGTTGGCGGCTTCGTGCTGGCCCGCGACCGTCTCGACGAGCTTGTGCCCATTGGCAATGCGGCGATGGACGATCGCACCTTCATCGAATGGGACAAGGAAGACATCGACGAGCTTGGCCTGATGAAGGTCGATATCCTGGCGCTTGGCATGCTCACCTGCATCCGCAAGGCGTTTGACCTGATTCATGGCGCAGGTGGGCCGCGCTATGGTTTGCAGGACGTTCCCGCTGAAGATCCGGCCGTGTACGACATGCTGTGCAAGGGCGACTCCCTTGGGGTGTTCCAGGTCGAAAGCCGTGCGCAGATCAGCATGCTGCCGCGCCTGAAGCCCCGCGAGTTTTATGACCTTGTGATTGAGGTGGCCATCGTCAGGCCCGGACCCATTCAGGGCAATATGGTGCATCCGTACCTCCGTCGTCGGAATGGCGAGGAGCTGGTCGATTATCCTTCCCCGTCTCCGGATCATGGAGAGCCTGACGAATTGAGAAATCTGCTGCACAAGACTTTTGGCGTGCCGCTGTTCCAGGAACAGGCGATGAAGCTGGCGATCACCGCTGCCAGGTTTTCTCCCGAAGACGCCAACAAGTTGCGTCGCGCCATGGCGACATTCCGGAATGTCGGCACGATCCACCTGTTCGAAGAGAAGATGGTCGAAGGTATGGTCGGTCGCGGATACGAACGCGACTTCGCCGAGCGGTGCTTTCAACAAATCAGGGGCTTTGGGTCTTATGGCTTTCCAGAAAGCCATGCGGCTGCGTTTTCGCAGCTGGTTTACGTTTCTTCGTGGATCAAAAAATATCACCCAGCCGCATTTGCTGCTGCGCTACTGAACTCGCAGCCGATGGGCTTCTATGCGCCCGCGCAGATCGTGCGCGACGCGCAGGAGCATGGAACGGAAATTCGTCCTGTCGATGTGAACTTCAGCCATTACGACAACTCGCTTGAGGTGTGCGAAGGCCGCGCTCCCGCAATGCGCCTTGGCTTTCGTCAGCTTGATGGAGTGAAGGAGAAAGAGGCGATTGAGCTCGTGAAGCGTCGCGGCGATGGATTTTTGAACATATCCGATATGCGCGAGCGTGGGCGTGTGCCTTCGTCTTTTCTACGCAAGCTGGCAGATGCGGATGCTTTCCAGTCGCTGCAGCAGGATCGGCGGCAGGCGCTGTGGGAGGTGCGGCGATTGCCGGATGATGACACGCTTCCGCTCTTTGCTGCTGCCAGCGTGCGCGAGTTGGGCGAGGAGCCTGATGTTGATCTGCCGGCCATGCCGCTGGGGGAGCATGTGACGGCTGACTATCAGACGGCGCGGCTGTCGCTGAAGTCACACCCGATGCAGGTGCTCCGGCCCGTGTTCCAGCGCGAGGGGATACTCACGTGTGTCGAGACGTCGGCGGCG
>CALMWO010000399.1 GCA_937873805.1 uncultured Hyphomonadaceae bacterium | reverse complement strand
CCCACCTCCCGCACCACGATCAATCGATGAAGGCGATAACGCTGATCTCGGTCCGCTCGCCTGTGCGGGGGTCGACCAGGCTCGTATGCGTCATCGAACCGATGTCTTCGGAAAGCTGTGCGGCTTTCGCTTCCTGAAATGCCGCCTTGGCGGAAGCCGTGTTGCTCGGGTCGGCGGTAAAAATGGCGGCCAGAGCACCCAGGCTCGCGGCCCCGAGAAGTATGGCGTTCATGAAGGGCTCCCTTGCATTCAGGGTTGCTAACCCGTGAACGTCCCGGGCGTTCCCGCGCCGCGCCCAACCTAACCTGCGGCAAGCAACTGCCGCGCAGCCCGTTCGCCCGATTCCACCGCACCGTTCATAAAGCCCTGACTTTCAGCGCTCGTGTGTTCGCCCGCGAAGAACAGTGTGTTGCCCAGCTCTGGTTGCGCTGCGTGCTCCGCAAAGCTGGTGTATTGCCCGACAAGCGGCCCTGCATAGCTGGCCTTTGTGTGAGGATGATTGGGCCAGAAAAAGCTCGCCCGCACCCGCGTGTTCAGCGCGGAAGAAAGGTCAGGCGAAAGCGATGCCAGACCCGACTCGAGCGTCGCCAGCACGGCAGACTCTTCGCTCTTGGCTGCCGCTCCGGTAATGAAGTTGGTCAGCACGCCTCCGACGCCCGCCTGACCCGCGCTTGTGTCCCACACAACCCCGAAGCCGCGGTCGGAATAGATCGTGCCCGTCAATGGCGAGTTGATACCCAGAAGCTGCTGCTGCCACGGCCGCGAAGACGTGCCGACCATCAGCTTCGAATTCACGCCATAGCCCTGTTCGTTGATCACCTTCATTTTCTCGGCCGACAGTCCAAGCCCGCCGAGCCCGTTCACTTCGCGCAGCCGCGTGAAGGGCAGGGCCAGAACCACACGCTCGAAGCTCCGCTCGACGGCTGGATTGCTCTCGTTCTTGAAGGTCAGCCGGAAGCCGCCGCCCTCATGCGCGATATTCGCCAGCTCGTGGCGCAGGGTGATCCGCACGCGCTCGGCCAGCGGCGCGACAGACAGGCGCGCCACAAGCGTGTCCGGCAGCGTGCCAGATCCGCCGGCGATGCGATGCGCCTCGTCGCTGTCGCCGAACATGGCGAACTCGCTCGCGCCTTCCGTGCCGATCATGTCGACCAGATTGAGCGACGATTGTTCCTCGACCGGGATGCCGTACTCTGCGTGATAGGCAAGGGCGAGCAGGTCGATCACCCAGCGCTCGGTCGAGTCTGCAAGACTTTCGAGGTATTTCGATAGCGGCAGCGCATCGAGCTCCAATGCCCGCGCCGTCCAGTTGTCGTTCGCGTCCAGCAGGGCTGCCTGATCAACGGCGATCCGTGCCGCGACCGGCATGAACGCGCCGGTCTGTCCCGCGGGATCGATCAGGTCGCCAGCGAGCCGCGGCTTGCCGCCAACATCGTAGATATCGCTCGCCGCGTCGCCTTCAGGCCGCAGGCGCTGGATCGTGATGCCGAGCTCTTCGCACAGCTTGATCAGGTCGGCGTGGCCCGAGTCCACCAGCTCGCCGCCAAGCTCGCAGAACTGTCCCTCCGGCGTGAAGTCGCGCAGCGTGAACATCCGCCCGCCCGTCCGTCCGCTGGATTCGAAAATTTCGCAGGCAATGCCCGCATTCGCGAGCCGCCACGCCGTGACGAGCCCTGCCGTACCGCTGCCGACGATCGCTACCGAGCCGGGCGCGCCTGGCTCTGATCGTGGCCCCGGCGTGCAGGCGGCTGTCGCAGCCATGAGCGCCAGCATTGAGCGGCGTGAAATGGCGCGTGGCCCTGGCGGCGGCGCGTCAGGAAGCTGTGCCCGCGCATTGATGATTGCGAGGCGGATGCGTCCGAACAGCTGGGTGCGTGGCATCTATCCCTCCCCGGATGAGAGACGATGTATGGCAGACCGAAGTCGGGAAACAAGCAGCTGCCGGAACAGCGAGCCAAAAAACAAGAAGGGCCGCACAGCGCTTGCTGGCGGCCCTTCCCGTCATTTGAGCGGGGTCATTCCCCTTGGCTACAATGGATCGCTTGCGCCTTGCGCGCGACCCAGAGCCCGATCAGGCGATGCCGCGAACGAAGGTTGCTCCGAACGACAGATCGCTTGTCAGGGCGAAGCCCCGTCTCATAGTGACTGACATTGGATCACCTCCTTCCGCTAAGTTGACGATGGAGATGAGAGTGGGGGTGGTTTGCGGCTTGCGCAAGAGGCTGCCTGCGATCAGCCCGGCCCGATGACCTTCACCGCCAGCTCGGTCCGGCTGTCGACCAGAACAATTTGACCGCCAATCGTAGCGTAGTACTGCCCGGAAGGCGGGGCCGGCAGCGATAGCGCGCGGAAGTCGCGAACCACACTTGCCGATGTCGGCGAGATACGGCGAAGCGGCAGGCCGTTATCCGGCAAAGAGCGCGGCCCGGCGGGAACATCGGCGGTTGGGTCAGTCGGCTGGATAGGCAGGATGCTCGTCACCAGTTGTGACGTTTCATCGACCAGAACGAAGCGTCCCTCGACGCGTGCATAGTATTTGCCGGGCGGAGCAGGCGGCAGGATGTAGCGTTCGGGGTCGGTCACCACGAGACTAGAATTGGGCGGCACGCGGGCATTGAGCAGCGCTGCGCTGGCGAGACCCCGTTCGCGTTGAATGCGCTGACGATCGCGATCAAGCTCCAGCAGCCGCTGCTCGCGTGCGCGGTCATACTGCAATCCGCGAAGCGCGCGCTCGGCCTCGCTCACGCCTGAATTCGGCAGCGCAGAGCGCGTGAGGTCGCGCTGGCGATTGGCTTCGAGATTATCGAACTCGCGCTGCTCAGCCATTTGTTGCTGCTGTTCCAGCGCTTCAAAGCGCGGCAGAGGCTCGCTCACCTGCGCAAGAGCAGGCGCTGCAAAGACCATGACGGATGCGATGATTATTGGGCGGACCATCAGCCCAATATAGGGCGTTCTGCGGCTGAGGTCATGAGCAGCGTCAGCGTCGATAAGCTTGCGGACATGCCAATTGGGATGAATCCAGTCTGCCTTGGCGCATTAACGCGAGGCAGGGATCCTGTTTCAGCGGCCGCGTGATTAGTTCCGCGCGTGTTTGACCGATTTCACGCTCGCACGTTCGGCGATACGGGTTTTCAGACCATCGATGAACGTTTGCAACCCGAACTCAAAGCCTTCATCGCCAGTTCCGACAAGGCCCACGAACGTCGACGCCCCGGTGTTGGACTGCTCCTGCATTGCGGCGCCGATAGCAAAGCGTTGTAGCGTCTGAATCGCCAGTCGGGCTTCCATGTCGGCCAAGCCTGAACGCATGACAGCTTGCACATTGGCCTCGAAAGGTGACTTGGCGTTTGACGTCTTCGGACGCGGGCGCGCCATTACCTGCGCCCCATCGCGGCGTGAAAGGGCGGTGCGGCGGATGCCGCGGGCGCCATCGGCCAGCCATCCAAGCGCGTCGAAACCCGGCTTGCCGGTGTCGGCAACGTGCAGGCATTCCTGAAACATCACGCCCGACATCTCGTTGAGCAGTTCGTCCTTGTCCTTGAAGTGCCAATAAAGCGACGCGCTCTTGATGCCGAGTTCCGTGGCCAGACGGCGTGTCGAAAGACCATCGATCCCGACCTCGTCCAGAAGGCGCAGCGCGGTCTGGACGATGGTTGCACGATCGAGATGTCCCTTTTCCCGGACCTCACCGACCACCAACGTTGCAATGGCTGCACCTGTCATGAAAATCCCCGTGAGCGCTGGCATTTGTCGACGACGCGAAAAAAGCGCCTGCAAAGAGTGCTTTACCTAGGGAACACCTTACCCGGCGCCCCCCGCTCCCACGAACTCACAAGCTGCTGAGAAACACTTTTACCTCGCGCCACGGCGCAATTGACCAATACGACGTTGCAAGTCCCGAAGGCGACGGCAGCACAAAGACCGCAGGCTGATTTTGCTGCACTGCGATGTGGCGGCCTGTCGTGATGCGGCCCGTGGGCAGGCCCAGCCAAAGGCTCGCCGCCGTCTTGCTGGTGAAGGCCAGCGCATGCGGCTTCAGCCGCTTCACTTTTCGCGTGAAGCCCGCAACGTCGAAATGCTCTTTCGCGATCTTGCTGTCCACGCCCCAGCTCACCTTGCAGAAATCCGTCAGACCGATGCTGAGGTCGAGCATCAGTGGATATTCGTGCGGTGCGAACAGGCGTGGCGTGATTTCGCATTCGTGCAGAGCGCGCCAGAACCGATTGCCCGGATGCGCATAATAGGCGCGCTCCGCAGCCGAACGCGGTCCCGCTGCCGTGCCGACAAACCAGACCCTGAGATCGGGCGCGAGCCTGTCAGGCAGGATGTGCGCCTTCCGGCTCACCTCGGCTGTTCGCCCATGCTGCCGCCATGGCGCACGACGTCCGGCAACGTCGCCGCCTGTTCCGGCGTCAGCTTGTCGATCGGCACCAGCCATGTGTGAATCGTGAAGACGACTGCGGGCGATACGCCCAGCCGCCGAAGCGTTTGCCGCTCGACGCGCACCCAGACCGGTTTGTCGCGGTCGAACGGGCGCTGCTCGCCTTCGCTGCGTGGCTGGAAAAGGTTGGGATCATTGTAGCACAGCAGGTTGGCGCGCCAGACGGCCTGATCGGGTTGCAGCATCGAGAACACACGGTCCACCCGCTTGCCCATGTTGTCGTCATAGCGGTCGACGGGTTCGTGAATTCGCATCATGCCGCGGCCGACCTTCTGGCTCAGCGTCCAGCTGGCAGGAAAGCAGAGCACGCCGGATGTCAGTTCGTATCCGTCCTCACCGGGCTGAAGCAGCAGCAGATCTTCCTGCACCAGTCGCGCCGCCGTCACGAGTGGGCGGTGGACGCCCAGAAACACGGGCAGGCCATCCGGCCGGATGATTGCGCCAGCTGCGCGGCGATAACCAGGATCGGCATCGACCACTTCGAGCACAGCTTCCAGAAGCTTGTGCTCGGCCTCATCTGGCGCTTCAGGCGCGGAGACGACGTCGGCTGCGCGCGAGCTGAGCAGCCCGTCGCGGTAGTTCATCTGGCCATTGTAGGCGTCGTCCCGCTGCAGCCATTCACCGGGCGCTACCGGCTGCAATCCCGGGAGGCGGGCGGCAAGCGGGTCCATCCATGGCGCAACGCCAAGCTCCGACTGGCAGATTTCGGGGCCTGTGATGCTCACGGCTGATGAACCTCCATCCGTCGTGCGAGGCTCGCATAGACCGCGACCCGGGTCGAGAATGCACCTAGAAACGCTTGAATGGCTTGGGCGCCTGGGTTGCGCTGGCCTTGGCGACCAGCTGGCCCTGCGGATCGAACAGTTCGGCCTCGATGAAGCAGGTCGACTTGCCCCATTTCAGGATGCGCGCTTCGGCGCTCGCCTTGCCGACGAATAGCGGACGCAGGAAGGAGATTTTCATCTCCAGTGTCGGCGCGTTCATGGTGACGTTGGAGGCGATGATCGCGGTCGCGCTCATCGCCTCGTCCAGCATGGCGGCAATGAAGCCGCCCTGGATTGCGCCGGTTGGGTTGGCGAAATCCTGCCGGGCTTCGAATTCATAGCGCGCCGTCATCTTCGCCTGGTCGACCGCCGTCAGTCGCATTCCCACGGTTTCAGTGCAGGGCGGCCGCTTCTTGGAATTGCTGAAGCGCGCCAGCATTTCCTCGTCGGAGAGGCGTGGCGGCTCGGCGTCCTTGTCTGTGGAGCTCACTTGCGCCTGAAGGCGTCGAGCGAAACGACCGTTCCCTCGGCGCTTTCCGGCGTCGCAGGCGCCTCGGCCGGGGCTGTGCCGACGCCGGGCAAGACCGTCGGAACGCCCTCGGCAATGGCAGACGGGTCCGAATCGAACTGCAGGCCGAAATTCACAGACGGATCGAAGAACCGGCTCACGGCCGCGAACGGAATGCTCATGTGCTGCGGCACGCCCGAGAATTTCAGGATGATCTCGAAGTGGTCGTCGGACACCTCGAATTCCCAGTACTGATGCTGGATGACAATCGTCATCTCGTCAGGAAACTTGTCCTTGAGATAATCCGCCATCTGCACGCCCTGCATGCGCGTGCGGAACGTCACATAGAAATGGTGATCGCCGGGCATGCGCTCCAGCTTCGACACATTCTTGAGCGCCGTGCGCAGGACGCCCCTGAGCGCCGCCTGCGTAAGGGCGTGATAGTTGATGTGATCCGTGGCGGATCCCGGTGACCGGTCCAACATAGCCCTCCCTCGTCTTGATCCGAGAGCTAGAGCCTCGTGCAAGCCGGGTAAATTAGGTTCAAGTCGGAGGCGAGCCGTTTTCAGGCGCCTCGTTTCAATGGACGATAACGCTCAACTCCTCCCTTTGGGCAAGGGCCGAACAGAACAATTCATTTTGCCGCACGTGAAACAGCCCTATCGTCAGGGCTATGACACGCCCCCCGAAGTCCTACCGGTCAAAGAAGCTCGGTGACCGCGAGCTTTCCCCCGAGACACTGATGATGGGCTATGGCTACGCGCCAAGCCTGTCCGAAGGCGCCCTGAAACCTCCGCTCTTCCAGACATCCACCTTCGTGTTCCGCAACGCCGAAGAGGGGAAAGCCTCGTTCGAGCTGGCTTATGGCTTGCGCGAGAAAAAGCGCGGCGAAGAGATGCACCTCATCTATTCGCGCATCAACAATCCCAACCTCGAAGTGCTGGAGGACCGGCTTGCGGTCTGGGATGGAGCAGAGAAAGCGCTGGCATTCGCTTCCGGCATGGCGGCGATTTCCACAACGCTGATGACGTTCCTGCGTCCCGGCGACAGCTTTGTGTTCTCCGAGCCTGTGTATGGCGGCACGGAATTCCTCGTCCACACTATCCTTCCCCAATTCGGCGCGACGGGCGTTGGTTTCATGGCCGAAGGCGGCGAGGCTGGCTTCCGTGAAGCAGCGAAGCAGGCTGCTGCGCTGGCGGCCAAGAATGGCGGCAAGGTTGGCGCGATCTATATCGAAACGCCCGCCAATCCCACAAACGGTCTCGTCGATATTACCGTGGCGCGTGAAATCTCGGAAAGCCTGAAAGGTCCTGCGGGCCGTCCGCCCGTGATTGTAGATAACACCTTCCTCGGCCCGCTGTGGCAGAAGCCGTTGAAGCTTGGCGCCGATCTCTGCGTGACCTCTCTGACCAAATATGTCGGTGGCCATTCGGATTTGATTGCGGGCGCCGCATCGGGCGACGCGAGCTGGATCGGGCAGGTTGCCGTCTTCCGCACCATCTTCGGCACGATGACTGATCCGCATACGGCCTGGCTGCTGTTGCGTTCGCTTGAGACCTTGAAACTACGCATGGACGCGGCCGAGCTTGGCGCACGGAAGGTTGCGGCGTTCCTCGAAAAACACCCGCGCGTGAAGTCGGTCTGGTATCTGGGCTTCCTGCCCAAGGACCATCCGGACCGTGCGCTGTTCGAACGCCAATGCACAACAGCCGGCTCCACCTTCTCGTTCGAGATCGATGGCGGCGAGAAGGATGCCTTTGCGTTCCTCGACAAGCTCCAGATCATCAAGCTGGCGGTCAGTCTCGGGGGTACGGAAACACTGGCGTCGCACCCCGCCGCAATGACGCATTCCGATGTGCCGAAGCAGAGCCGCGAACGCCTGGGGATTACCGAAAGCCTCGTCCGTCTTTCGATCGGCGTCGAGAACCCTGACGATCTCATCGCTGACATCGCGCAGGCGCTGGAGCGGTAGCCATGGCCGATACGCTGACAGACAGTCTGTTCATCCCCCAGACGGTCACGCCGCCAGAGAAGCCGCTCGGCATGGTGCGCGGCCTTCTGCAGATGATCGCCAACCCGCTGTATGTCTGGCCGCGGGCCATGTACGAGAACCCGTATCATGGTGTGCGCTGGATTGGCCGCACCTTTCACTACTTCCGCACGCCCGAGCACATGAAGGCGATGTTCCTCGACCACCCCGACGTGTTCAGGAAATCGCCGTTCCAGAAAAAGCTCGTTGGCCCCGCGCTTGGCGACGGCCTGCTGACAGCAGAGGGCGAGCACTGGAAATTCCAGCGTCGCGCCGCATCGCCAGCGTTCCGCATCGATGCTCTGCGCGCCATGGTGCCTGCCTTCTCGTCGTCGGCCGAGGCGACCGTGGAGCGGATGAAGTCAGCTGCCACCCGCGGCCCCATCGACGTGATGGGCGAGATGCAGCACGCAACGCTCGACGTGATCGTTGAAACCATTCTTGGCGGCGCCGATCCAGGCTTTGGCTACGACCGGATCGCCACAACGGTCGAGGACTACATGCAGACAATGGGCAAGCCCGACATGCTCGACATGTTCGGCGCGCCGCCCTGGCTGCCGCGCCCGTGGGGCGGCAAGGGCAGGTTGGCCGCAGCCGCTCTCAAGAAGTCCGCCGTCAACGCCATCGAGCGCCGCCGCGCCAGCGGCGAAGTGCGCAACGATCTTCTCGGCCTGCTGCTGGCCGCGCGCGACCCCGAAACCGGCCGCGGTCTTTCCGATGATGAACTGCGCGACAACGTCGTCACCTTCATTGGCGCGGGTCACGAGACGACGGCGCTGACGCTCACTTTCTCGCTCTATCTCAGCGCCAACTCACCCGAGATACAGGACAGGCTGTTGCGGGAGGTTCGCGACGTCTGCGGCGATCAGCCCGTGACCGCCGCGATGATCGACGCAATGCCGTTCCACGAGCAGGTCATCAAGGAAGCCATGCGGCTTTATCCGCCGGTTTCCATCATCGACCGCGTCGCGTCGGAAGATATCGATCTTGGCGACGTGCAGGTGAAGAAGGGCGATTTCGGCTTCGCCCTCATCTACATCATGCATCGCCACAAGATGTTGTGGGATCATCCAGAGCGCTTCGATCCGGATCGCTTTTCGGAAGCGCGCGCGAAAGGTATGCCGCGCTTTCAGTACATGCCGTTCGGCGCGGGTCCACGCATCTGCATCGGGATGAAGTTCGCCTATATGGAAGCAGTCGCGATCCTGGCGACCCTGATCCGGGATCTGCGTTTCCTGCCCAATCCTGCACACACGGTCGAGCCGAACATCCGCATCACCCTGCGCCCCGAGCGCGGGATGCCGCTTTTTGTGGAAGCGCGTTAGATCAGTCCGTGGAGGCGATCAGCCCTCGAGCTTGGCGTCGAGCGTGATCTCGATAGCGCCGAGCGCCTTCGATACGGGGCAGCCAGCCTTCGCCTTGTTCGCCAGTTCGATGAACTGCGCCTCGGTCATGCCGGGAACATTGCCGCGGAGCGTGAGCGCGCTCCTGGAAATTTCCTGCCCGCCGGCCGGCACGGGTCCGATGGTGATCTCCGCGTCGGTCGTCAGCTTGGCGGCCGGATGGCCAGCCTCCGCGAGGAAGTGCGAGAGCTGCATGGTGAAGCATGAGGCGTGCGCAGCCGCGATCAGTTCCTCGGGGTTGGTGCCGGACTTACCGCTCTCGTCCTCGAACCGCATCTTGAACGAGTAGGGCTGTTCCTTGAGCACGCCGCTCTGCAGCGAGATCGACCCCTTGCCGTCCCTGAGTGCGCCAGACCAGACAGCTTGAGCGGTACGTTTCATTGAGAGCTCCCATCGCTGAGTTCGATACGACACAACATAAGCCCGCGATCGCAATCCAACAGGCCCGACGGCGAATTAGCTGGTGCGCGAACACATTCCTGCTGCGATCCTCCGGTCAGGTGCTGCGGGGAGAAAACGTCATGAAACTGGCACTCGTCGCGCTTCTCATGATCCCGGCAGGATGCAGTACCGGATATTCGCATTGGGGCGTGGCGCCAGACGATGCGGCCGGCATGAGCCAGGCGGACAGCGCGTGCGATTTTGGCCGCGGGTCGAATGACCCGGGCAGCCACTGCTTTGTGTCGCGTCGAAAATGGAATGACCCATCTGCGACGAAGAAGGACTGAGAAAATAAGTGGGGCGGCTTCTGTTGCCAGGCGCCGCCCCGAGCCCCGCCTTAGCTGGCTAGAGCTAAGGACTTAAGTGTTCGGACTAGGTCCGCTGCTTACGCAGCAAGAGCTTGGTCCTGAGCAAAGTTGTCATTGGCAACTATTGCGTAAGAGGCTTCTATCGGGGCCAAAGCGGGCAAAGTCTTCGCCTTTACACGTCCGTCGATCCTGTGTCGGCCCCAGACAGCCCGGCCATGACCGGGGTGAAATCTGGTGGAGCCGCCGGGCACTGCCCCCGGGTCCGGTCCGCTTATTACGCGAGGGTTTATCGCCATAGTTCCTTGCGGAACGGGTTCAATATAAGGGCGAAAAGGTTAAGCGCCAACAACGCTTTGTCAGCGGCGGAAAAGACCAGCAGACAGCAGCCTTAAGCCTCAGTGTTCGCTGATGCAGAAGGCGTTGAGCCGGTTGCCATCTGGGTCGCGGAAATAGGCAGCGTAGAACCCGCCGCAATCGCCCGGCGCGCTTTCGCCCGCACAGCCATTGCTCAGCGCGATCTCATACAGGCGCTGCACCTGCTCAGGCTCGTCCACCTGCAGCGGCACCATTCCGCGCTCCGGCTCCGGTGCTGCATCGGGCAGGGCGACACCGAAGCCCGCAGCACGCCCCGGCTGGCCCCAGCCGACGAAATGCGCGCATTCCGCAGATCGGCGCACGCCCATTTCCCGCGCAATCAACTCGTAAAACTGCGAGGCCCGCGCAATGTCCCGCGTCGCCAGCGTGACATAACCGGTGGCGAGTTCCCTCGCCCGATAGACCGCACCACTCGCAAACCCGGCGTCATATGCCATGATCTACTCCTGTCGAATCACCCCGACTCTCGTTCTGGAACAAAAGTAGAACATCAGATTCGTGGCCGCAAGAGTCTTCTGCGGTCGGATGCGCGCCCCAAAAC
>CALMWO010000398.1 GCA_937873805.1 uncultured Hyphomonadaceae bacterium | reverse complement strand
CCGCGCAGCGGACGAATTGGTCCAGTGGACCAATTCGAGCAACGAACGCCCGAGCGTAAGCGAGGGCCGGGATGACGCCCCGAGCAGCTTCAACTCCGCTGAATCCAGCGCCCGCATTGCAGCACGGCCATCGCCCAACTCGCTGCGGCGCAAGGCGAAAGCTGCCTCCCGCGCGGAACAGCCGGTCACACGCCCCCCGCACCGATCGGGCCCGGCGCAATACTGCGCGCATGAAACCGATGACCGATCCCATGTCCGCGCCCGCCTGGCCGCCGACCAGTTTCGCGATCCCGCAACTGTGGGAGCGGGTGAAAGCCATGTTCGCCGTGCTGATGCGCGAGGTGCAATCAACCGCGGCGCTCGCCCAGAAATGGAAGCTCGCTCACGCCCCGCGCCGCGCCATCCTCTGCCGCCTTGTCCCGCTCGAGAAGATCGTCCGCGCCCTGCTCGTCACCGAAGCGATCACCTGGCTCCTGATGACGCCGCAGGGCCTCAGGCTTCTCGCCACCGCGCCGAAGATCGCGCTGCCCTCGCCGCCTTCAACCAAAGGCCCGCAGAAGACCACCATCCCCATGCCCGGCTGGCACACAATCGCAGCCCTGCAGCCGCGCATCGATCCCCGCATCGAACAGCCCGAGCCCGAACCGACAGACAAAACCGATCCCGCCAGCTGGGCCTGCCGCTTCCGCGTCCTCGGCTGGCAAATGCCCGAGCCTGACGATGATCCGCCGCCGCCCACGCCGCCCCGCCGCAGCTGGATCAGCACGCTCGACAACGACACGACCTATCCGCTCGTGCGCAATCCCGATCCGTGGAAGAAGCCGAAGCCCGAGCCGGATCTCTCCTACGACCCGTCAGCGCAGACGCTCGCCCGTCGCATCGAGGCGCTGGCCCGCGTCATCGCCAATCCGCTTCCCGCGATCCGCCGCCTTGCGAAATTCCTCGCCGGCCTGCCGCGCAACACGCTGGCCGAGCCCGACGCCTGGACCATCGACAGCCGCTGGTGGTGGCATGGCCGCCCCGAATATTTCAACGCCTGCACGCTCGGCGTCCCTGCCGTCCGCGCCTTCAACAAACGCGAAGAGCCTGGGTAGGCAAACCTCCGCAGCCGAAATCCACCCAACCCGCAGCCACCTGCGGGATTGCGGGCGCGTACTCACAGAAATGCTCATGAGTCCAAACGGAGTCCGCACCGAGAACTTCGCCCGAAAGTTGAGTCCTCGCCGCCACACATGTTGAAAACCCGCCCGCGGCGCCGTGACTCACCCCACCCTGTGTACAACCCCAATATATTGATTAAGCTGTTAGGAAGCGCCGCAGCATATTGCGACATCCGCTGTCACAGCTACTATTCCTAGGAATTGGGAAGCGGGTCGGCACAAGCTCAACCTACATCTTGTGTCTTGCATGATTCCCTGAGGCTGTGGAGAGACATTCATGGGCTGGACCGAAGAACGCGTCGCAGAACTCAAGAAACTCTGGGCCGAAGGGCACAGTGCAAGTCAGATTGCCAAGAAACTTGGCTCGGTCACCCGCAATGCGGTGATCGGCAAAGTCCACCGGCTCGGACTCTCCGGACGGGCGACTCCGTCCCGCCCGGTCAAGCGTCCGCCCCGCCTCGCCCGGCCCAAGCCCCAGCAGCAGCAACTGCCGCGTCAGGCCTCCGCCGCGCCGGTCGCCCGTGGCGGCAACGCCCTGGCCATCCGGGCCGAGCCCACGCACCACCACATCACCGAGGCCGAAGCCAACATCGTGCCCCAGCGTCTTCCCAACGGCGACATGGTCACCGTCCTCACCGTGAAGGACTCGATGTGCAAATGGCCGATCGGCGACCCCGCCGACGCAAACTTCGGCTTCTGCGGCCACGGCTCAGCAGAGGGCTCGCCCTACTGCGCCGAGCATGCCCGCGTCGCCTTCCAGCCGGCGAAGAAACGCGAACGCCGCGCCCGCGAGCTCGACTACATCCAGAAGCTCGCCAGCTAATTCTTTCGAAATCACGGGCCCGATCAGGCACGCCTGACTTCTACCCGCGACGGCGCCGCCCCAGAGTCCTGAGGACTCCGGGGCGGTTTCGTTTGCGGTCACCGCCGCTCGAAACTCCACACCCAGTTCACCCGCTCGGCATCGCGTCCCCACATCTCGTCGAACTCGCGCAGCACCGTCCCGCCCAGAAACTGCAGGCCTGTGGGCGCAGACGGCACAATCCCGGCGACCGTCGCCGCATCAGCAGGCGACGCCTCGATCCACCCGCCATCATAGTCCGTCCTGCTCGTCTCGCTCACCGGCACGAAGCTGCGGAAATAATCATCATCGAAAAACAGCGTGACTTCGGACTCGAACATGAAAGGCGTCGTCACCAGGCACGCCACCCGGCAATTCCTTGGCCGCTTCTCCGAACGCTCGACAGCTTCCGCCGCCGCAAAGATCGCAGCGATGCAGGCGCGTTGCGCATCCGCCGTCGCGTGCGGCGGCTCGACCAGTTTGGAAAAAACCGGAACCTTGAAGTTCCAGAACCGCTCACCCGCGAGATCGCCCGGCCCCGGCAGCTGCCCGACAATCCGCTGGGGCCATCGCGCGAGGCTACGCAAATGCCGCGCGGGATTGCGCAGCTTCTTCAGGGGGCGAACATCGAGGCGTCTCATGCGCCCCGATGCAGCCGATCCCGCCTACTTCGCCACCAGATCCTTCTGCAGCGTCTTGATGCACAGCATGAAGAAGATCGCCGGCAGCGCATACAGCACCGAAGTGATCAGCAGGGAATTCTGCAACGCCTTGGCCTCCGCCGCGCGGCAGAAGGCCTGCGCCGCTTCAGGCAGTCCGGCCAGCGCCGCGCCCTTGCACGATGCGCGCGCGAGATCGGCAAAGCCTTCGGCGCTTGCCTGCGATGCGAAGAAGATATCCGACAGATAGCCAATGAAGGGCGGACCCGCGCCATAGCCGAGCAGGTTGACGATGAACAGCAGGATCGCCGTCGCCGTCGCCCGCGTCCGCGCGCCGACCACGCCCTGCCCGATCGTGTACTGGGCGGCGAGATAGCCATACTTGATGCCCGCGCCCATGCAGATGCCGAACAGCGCCACCCATTTGTTCTCCGCGCTGAAGCCCAGCAGGTAGAACGGCACGCACGCCACGAGGCCGATGGCCGGCAACCATGCAATCGCATTCGGATGCCGCTTCACCACGCGCTCCGCCATCCAGCCGGTCATGAACACGCCGATCGACGCCGCAAATGCAGACGGCACGTTGAACAGCAATGTCGCTTCGGTCAGCGTCACGCCATGCGTGCGGATCAGGAACGAGGTCTGGAATGTGACGATGCCATAGCCGCAGAACGAGGCCAGCGTCGCTCCCGCCGCCATCAGCCAGAACGACCGCTTCGATGACAGCTCCTTCAGCGCCGCGCTGAAGCTCGCCTTCTTCGGCCGCACCAGTCCCGGCGGATCCGAATAGCCACGCGGCGGCTCCTTCACCGTCAGGCGGAACGCAATCGCGACGACGATGCCAGCCGCGCCGATCACCATGAACGCCGTGCGCCAGCCGAACGCATCGGCCACCGGCCCGCCGATCAGATTCGCCGACAGCGTCCCCATCGTCACGCCCATCGCGTAATAACCCAGCGCCGTCGATCGCCGCGCCGATGGATAGTAATCCGCAATGATCGAGTTTGCCGGCGGCGTGCAGCCCGCCTCGCCAACGCCAACCAGCACGCGGCACAGCAGCAGCATCACGAAGCCGCTGATCACCACGCCGCCAATCTCCACCGGCGCCACCATGCCCGACAGCGCCGTCGCCGCAGACCACAGCGCGATGCAGATCGTCATGATCCAGGTGCGATTGCCCGTTTCGGCGTAGTGCGCGAGCGGAATGCCCACGATCGAATAGAACAGCGCGAACCCGATGCCGGTCAGCAGTCCGAAATCGCCATCGGTAATCTGCAGCTCGTTCATCACCTCTTCCGACACGATGCCCAGCAGGCCCCGGTCGAGGAAGTTGAGAATGTAGACGAACAGCAGCGCGTTCAGGACGTAGCTTCGGTACGACTTGGTCCCGTACCCCGTGACGTGACCCTGACCTTCCGATGCAGGACTATCGGCGCCAATGGCCCCGGTGTGCGTGCCCATCCAACTTCCTCCCGACCCCAGCCACTGTCTGGCTGATGAATTTGTTTGGGAGAGGCTGACAACTTTGCATCACGCGGTCCACCCTGAATTTATGCGGGTTCGCACGGCAGTGCTGACAACGGCGTTATGCTGCGAACGCAAACGGCCGGACGCTGTCAGGCATCCGGCCGTGTAACGGTCGCTACAGTCTCACCCGTCTCAGATCGGCTTGGCCACCATGTCCTTCTTCAGCGTCATAGCAGCCAGCAGGTAGAACGCCCCTGCGGGAATGAAGAACAGGATCGTCGCCGCCATCGATTGGCGCAGGCCTTCGCCATACGCCGTCGCACAGACAGCCTGCTGTGCTTCCGTCAGAGCCGACAGGTCGCGTCCGCGACAGACGGTGGTGGTCAGCGTGTCGCTCATGCCAGCTGCATCGATCTGCATCTTCATGAACATGTCCGACAGGATGCCCACGATCTGCGGTCCGAGGCCGTTGCCGATCAGCGCGATGATGAACAGCAGGATCGCAATCGCCGAAGCGCGCGA
>CALMWO010000397.1 GCA_937873805.1 uncultured Hyphomonadaceae bacterium | reverse complement strand
ATGCATGCTCGCTGGCGGTCTGACGCGCAGCGACCTTGCGCCCATCATGGACCAGCTCAACCGAAACTCGGTCGATGGCCTTGCCAGTATTATCAAGCTCGCCCGCGACAAGGGCGAAGTACGAGCCGATGTGCGCCCGCGCGCCGAGGCATCTCTCATTTTAGCGTCCATGCGTGGAGTTATGTTCCAGTGGTTGACCATTCCCGATCACGTATCCCTGTCGCGCATGCGCGACGCCTTGGTGACGAACATCCGCCGGTCGCTCGCGCCCTGACAGAGCCGGTCGCCCGGAGTCTGGAATACTGGGCGGCCACGCGTGGCGGCCAGCCTGCGCTGTTCGAAGGCGCGGCGATGCTGACCTATCGCGACTGGAACGACTATGCCGACCTGCTGGCAGACGCGCTGGCAGGTCGCGGGCTGGGCGCAGACGACGTTGTCGCCGTGCGTTGCAGCAACCGCATCGAATGGGCGGTGATCGCGCTGGCCTGCTCCAAGATCAATGCGCGCCTGCTGATGCTCGACCCTGAACTCACGCCACGCGCCATGCGCGAACGGCTTATCGCCGGTCAGGCTGCGGCGATCATCGTCGGCGACGTTGCGCCTGTCCGGCTTGCGCCCGCTCTTGAAGGGCTGCCCTTCAAGCTGCGCGCGACGATGGATGGCGCCTTCCCGGGCTTCTTCAATTTCTGGGATCTGTTCCCCCCCGTCGCGCAGCCGCGCTTTGGTCCCGTGCAGCCCTCGCTGCTGGCATGGACGGCCGGCGCGAGCGGCCGCGCCATGCCCATCGGCCTTCCGCACCGCCGTGCGGCGCCCGCTTCTGCCTCGCGGACCCCGGAGCCGGAAAGCGGCGCCTCGCTCATCACGGTGCAACCGCATCGCGTGTGGGGGCCCGTCCAGTTCTGGGCAGCGCTGACCGCCGGGCGCGCGATCCATCTGGTGCGCAGTTTCGAGCCAGCGGAGACGCTCGGCCTGATCCGCAAACGCCGCATCACGCACTGGAGCGCCTTGCCCGAATCCTTCGAGCAGCTGCGCGAGCTTGGAGCCGAAGCTGTTCGCGCTGCCGATACGTCGTCGCTTCAGGAACTGGAAATCGGTGGAGCGCCGGCGACGCCGGCGTTGAAAGCCTGGCTGGCAGACCTGTTCGCCCCGATCCTCAATGAAGCCTACGGCTCGACGGAAGCAGGGCGAATTTCGACCATGCCGCTCGCACGTCGCCACGAGAAGCCGGAAAGCTGCGGCCGCCCGGTGCGCGGGGTCTCCGTCGAAATCCGCGACGAACGTGGCCAGCGCCTTCCGAGCGGCGCGATTGGCGAGATCTGGGCGCGCACGCCTCGCTCGCTCGAATGCGATCTGCCGGCGTCCTCGCTGCGCACGCGACGCGACGCGGATGGTTATGTCGCAACGGGCGATGCCGGGCGTGTGGATGATGACGGATTCATCTACATCACAGGCAAGGCGGCCAGCCTGCACGAGCGGGACATGCGGCACGCCGGATAGCGCTGCACCAAATGGCGGGCTACAAAACCGGAAAACGGTTGGGAGAACGCCATGAAAACGATGATCGCAGCTTCGCTGCTTGTGATGGCGCTTGCCGCGTGCAGCGGCGAAGCGAAAGCGCCTGAGGTCGCGACGTCGGCGCCCGCCGAGACAGCCGCCGCAACTCCGCCGCAGAAGGATCCGCTGCTCTCCGCAGTCGGCATCGGCGTCAGCGACCTGGCGAAGTCGACCGACTTCTACGTCAACGTGATGGGTATGGAGAAAATCCGTTCCTACCATCTCGACTATATGGACGAAGAAGTCGTCGGGTATCCTGACGCGGAAAGCTACATCGTCCTGATGCATTGGACGGATGGATCGGCGCGGACCTACAAGGACTTGCCGATCAAGATTGTCACGCGTGTGAAGGACCCGGTAGCTCTTGCTGCCAAGATCAAGGCTGCGGGCTTTGAAGTGACGCGCGAACCGCAAGCCAGCGCACAGGTGGGCGGCGCCATTGTGGGCTTCGCCAAGGACCCTGATGGATACATGCTCGAGCTTCTGCCGCTGCGAACGTCGGCGCCTGTTGCCGAAACGCCGAAGCCGAACTGAGGCATCAACATGCGCCTGGCCAAACCTCGCATCGCTCCGCTGCAGGATTCCGAGCTGACGCCGGAACAGACCGAGCGCCTGTCCAAGTCGGCATTGAAGGATGGCCCGGTCCTCAACATTTTCCGCACACTCGTGCGCTCGCCGGATGCCTTGCGCGCTTTCTCGTGGTGGGGCGGCTACATCATGAGCCGCAATTCACTGACGCCGCGTGATCGGGAGATTGCGATCCTGCGGGTCGGCTGGCTTTGCAAATCCGGGTATGAATGGACACAGCATCATCGCATCGGGCTGCAGTCCGGACTGGGCGAAGCGGAAATCGCGCGGATCAAGGTCGGCGCAGCCGCTGCCGAATGGACCCCAGCGGAGAGAGCGCTGATCGCCGCGGTGGACGATCTCAATCGCGATCACTTCGTGTCGACGCCTTCGTGGGTTGAGCTGTCGAAGCATTATTCGGAACGCCAGTGCATGGATCTGGTTTTCACGGTCGGCCAGTACACGCAGGTATCGATGATCCTGAACTCGTTCGGCGTGCAGCTGGATCAGGGGCAGACGCTCGATCCTGACCTGAAGGCGTTCTGACATGGGCGGCAGGCTGGCTGAGAAAACTGCGATCATCGTCGGCGCGGGGCAGACGCCGGGAGAAACGATCGGGAATGGACGCGCCATGGCGGTGCTGTTCGCGCGCGAAGGAGCCGACGTCGCCGTGGCCTTTCACTCTTCGACGGGCGATGCGGAGGAAACACGTCGTGCCGTCGAGGCCGAGGGGCGGCGCTGCGTGCTGCTGCAGGGCGACGTGAAGGACGAAGCCT
>CALMWO010000396.1 GCA_937873805.1 uncultured Hyphomonadaceae bacterium | reverse complement strand
GCCGCAGGCCCGCCGGCTGCGGCGACTTGCTCTTTAGAACCTCCGCTGACCGCACCGCCGATATGTAGCGCGAGACGACACGCAACCCAGACCGCTCGAACGCGTCCACGTAATGCGCCGGATTCTGCGGCTCCATCAGGAATGGCGCGCGCGCATTGCTCTCCACCACCAGTCTGTGCTTTGCCCAGGTCGAACCATCCATCGGCCCCAGCACTGCCGCGAAACCATCCGCCTTCAGCTTTGCCATAGCTTCGTGGATCAAGCTCGCGCCAGCTTCGGCATCGTCACATGCAAACATGCCGATCGCGGCCGTGCGCAACCCATTCAACGACGGCGCCTCGCGAAAAATCGCCAGGCTCGCGCCGCTCGACTTCATGGCTTCTAGCGCGCTCACGCTTTCGGCCACACGGGCCATAGCGGCAAAGTGGCCAGCCCGACTGTCACGCTCAACGCTCCCAGCATCATCCATGGCCGGTCGAAATCATTCCGCCGCAGCATCCACCCCGCGATCGCGACCAGTATGATGGCGCCCAATCCCAACAGCGTGAAGATCAGTCCCGTCTGACTTTGTCCCACCGCCCAGTACGTTCGCACAGACATCGCCGCCCACGCCACGATCACGACCAGCACGCATCGCCACAAGCGCTGCGCAAATCGCGCGGAAATTCCTGCGGCCAAAGCAGCGAACGACAGATTGAAGCCGAATATCGTGTCCATCTGCACAAGATTGCTGAGCATGAAATAGAACAGCGCCACGGCGAGCACGACAAGCAACAGGTTCAGCGCATCAAAGGGCGGCCGCTCCAGCTTTCTGACCTTGTCGGCTGCGAAATACGTCGCCACCGCAACGGCCGGCGTCACGAGGCTCGAAGGTTCCGCAAAAATTCCGATACAGAAAAACAGCGTCGATCCGATCGCCAGGAAATGCCGCTCTTCACCGGGCCGATGCCGCGTGATGTAGAGCAATAGCAATAGCACAGCCAGGAATATGCCCGCGATCACAGATAGCCCGACGACGCCAAGATAAAGCAGGTTTGCGAGCAGGAAGTAGAGCCCCAGCGGAATGAACAGGTTGTCGAGCCCACGCCAGCTCGCAGCCTCCAGCAGCGCGCCAAATGCCGCCGCGATAAACGCCAGCAGGACTACCTCGCTACGTCCGATGTCTGTCAGCAGCAGCAGGACGATTAGCGACAAAAGCCACGCCGTCACGGCAAATACGACGACGCCCTCAACGCTCTTGGAACCTTCCTCGATCATGAAGACGCGCTTCCCATAACGCGATCCGACCACAGCGCTTGCGGCATCGCAGAGCGTCAGGATGAGGATCGGCAGGATGTAGAGCACCGATCCGATCTGCGCCTTGTGATGCATGGAGACGCTGATGAAGTGCCCGTCCTTCAGCCAGAACAGCAACGCGACGGCGACCGCGAACAACAGCTCGCCATAAGACGTGCGCTGAACCGCATGCAATCCACCGCCAAGACTCTGTCGCATGATCCCGCGCGCAAGCAGAAACACTCCCACCGCCAAGGCGCATGTTGCGAACACTTCCCAAGCTTCGCTGAACACATAGGGAAATGTGAGGCAGTAGAGTCCGAGGCTGATATGGACCAGCTTGCGCCCGATTTCCGGATCGAGCTTCGCGATCTTCGCCAACTTCGAAACGCCCCACAGCACCAGCGCGAGCAGGACCACGGACCCCGCAACCTTCGCCCCGCTGATAAGCAGCACCTCGTTCACGCAACTTCCTCGATCACGAAGTCAGAATAGAAGAACGCCTTGTCGAGTGGCTTGAGCTTCGCTTCAAGCTCCGCGTTCGTTGTCACCTTCGACGCCAGCGAGGCCGGCACGCGCCGCGGCGCCATCATGTTCCAGTAAGCGATGCGGGCGCCCGGCCGCGATGCGGCCAGGATCGTCCCGTAAGCCTTTTCATGCGCCTCGGGCGACATGTACTCGAAGATATCGGAAAGATTGAAAGCGTCCGCTTTCACGCCTTCATCTGCCAGCGTTTCCACGGTGCAGAGTCTTATCTCCAGCCGATCCAGCCGGTCGCGTATCGTCTCGAACCGCTCTTCTGCCAACGCCCTTGGCAAGGCATCGCCATGGGTCCCGCGCAGGATCCAGTGGAGATAGGGGTTCACCGCAGGATCCTGATCCACCAGCGCCTTGCGCGTCAGGCGCGCAACCTGGCTCGAAGGTTCGCCCTCGACATGATCAAAGAACGCCGGGTCACGTCCCAGCTTTCCCATGACGAAGCGCGAGAAGAAGCCCCTGAGCATCATCCGCAAG
>CALMWO010000395.1 GCA_937873805.1 uncultured Hyphomonadaceae bacterium | reverse complement strand
CAAGCATCTTGGTCAGCGCGGCGAACACGGCGTCCATCGGCATGACAAGAGTGACAAGCGCAAAAATACCCAGCGGCAGCACGACAAGAGCCCCGACAGCCGTCCAGATTTGCCAGCGACGACGGGTCTTCTTGGCAAGCTTGCTTTCATGGAACGGGATAGTGCCGAACGGCGTGATCCCCAGGGCGCGCAACATTTCGGAAGGTCGGCGAATGGTGCTGTTAAGCGCCTCCAACACCGTGATCATCAGCGCTGACAGCAAGGCACCGACGCCAAATCCGGTCAAAGCAAGCAGTTTTCTGTTGGGTTCGGACCGGTAGGCGGGCGGGACGGCCAGTTCGATGACGCTGATGCGCTGGCCGCGGTCGGTCATTTCGATCCGGTCGCCCATCCGGGCGTTGGCAAGGCTTGCAACCGCTTGATCATACTGCACGCGAAGGTTGTCGTAGTCGCTTGTCAACGTGCCCAACGTCATCGAGTTGCCGGGGGTGGCCTGGATCGAGGCTTCGATCTTGGCAAGGTCGGTCTCGATCTGCTGCTTCTGCTCTGCGAGGTATTCGATCTGGCCGTCAATATCGAGCATCTGCACGTCGAACGAAGACAAAGACCCGCCCCCGGCAGCGCCAAGTTGCTCTTTCACAGCTTCTTCCAGGGCGGCGACCTGGGTTTGCAGCGCCCGGACGCGCGGGTTGGTCGGAGAAAGAATGACCAGCGCCGAGGCAAGTTCCTGTCGCAGAAGTTCCAGCTGGGCCTGTTCGGGCGTGACATCGCCAATGGCGGTCGCCAGCCTGCCGGTCCGGTCGTAAAGATCGGCCAGCCGCTGTCGCCGATCGCGCAGGGATGCAAGCTCACGGTCGACCTGCAGCAGTCGTTCCTGCAGGGCCGTCTGCTGGCTCCGGCGATAGGACAGGCTTTCGGGCAGAGCATCGCGGTTCGCGGTTTCAAACTCAAGGATCCGGGCGTTCTGCGCCACCATTTCTTCGCTCAGGCGGCGAACCTCCTGCTCGAAGAACTCCAGGGTATTCCCGGACGCATCGGTGCGGATCTTCACGTTCTGCGCCAGGATCTGTTCGACGACCGCATTGGTCACGACGGCGGAAAGCTCGGGGTTCGGGGCCGAGAACGACACGGTGATGACGCCAGTCCCACCCTCGGGCCGGGGCATGTTGATGCCGATGCGATAGCGCATTTCCTCGACAATGACTTCGGGGGTGGCGTCCTTGGTTTCGGCGTAAATCTGAAAGTCTTCCGCCATCGCCAGCAGGTTTTCCCGCGTCAGAATTCGCTGCTGGATGGCAAGCAGGTTTTCATCGGCGGACGCCTCGACCGTGGAGGCCGCAAGCTCATCGGGAATCTGGGCGTTTTCGAACAGTAGCCGGGCTTCGGCGCGGAAGACCGGCGGAATCGCAAACGCAAAGACGATGCCAACCGTGGTGCAGGCAGCCGTGATCAGGATCACGTAAGGCAACCGACGCAGGAACAGATTGAGGTAGTGGCGCAAGTCGAGCGACATGGTCAGCTGTCCTTTGCTGGCAATGATTTCACCGCGAAGAACACGCCATCGTCCAGAACCTGCTGAACGGTCGCTGCGGTGACGGACTTCCGGCCCTTGCTGAAGGCATAGACCAGCGACAGATCGCAAAGCTGGTTCACAAGCCGTGGCACTCCGCCTGTCCGCTCATGGATCAGATCGACCGACGGGGTGGTGAAGACGCGATCCGCACAACCGGCGACTTTCAGCCGATGCGCGACGTAGGCCCGCACGGTGCGGCGGTCCATTGCGGTAAGGTGGAAGTTCGCGGCGATCCGCTGGGCGAACTGCCGCATGTTGGGCCGGTCGATGATGTCACGCAGTTCGGGCTGGCCGACCAGGATCAGCTGAAGCAGTTCGTCCTTTCCCGAGTTGATGTTCGTGAACATCCGCAACTCTTCCAGCGCTTCGACGCTAAGATTCTGCGCCTCGTCAAAGATCAGCATGACGCGACGCCCGGCAGCGTATTCGCTGATCAGCAGGTTTTGGAACGTGGCGAAGAGATCGACATAGCTTTGATCCGGCGCGACCGGATGCCCCAGGGCCATCAGCACCCAGCGCAGCAACTCTGCCCGGGCGCCGCTGGGGTTCGAGATCAGGCCAACGCAGATCTCCGGTCCAAGCGACCGCATCAGATGTAACAACAGCGTGGTCTTGCCCGCGCCGATGTCGCCAGTGATCAGCGTGATCGGCGAATGGGTCATCACTCCGTACTCCAGCATTGCGTAGGCACGCTGGTGGGCCGGGGGCCAGAACAGGAAGTCGGGATCGGGGGCCAGGGCGAAGGGCCGGATGGTCATCCCGAAATGTGCGGTATAGAGATCGGGCGATGCGGAACCAGAGCTTCGACTGTCCCCGCCAGGGCCGCGCGATTGCCGGTCCGAGTTCAGGGCCGGTGAACCCGACGCGCTATCTGTCGTAGGAATTGCGGCCTCCGAAGTGACATCGGAAACACCCTGAGTTGCAATTCCGAAACCAGAAAACAACCTGCGCGATCGGGCAGTCCGCATACGTCCTTCCTCAGGCAAGAATCACTCTGACGGCAATTAAGACCAGCACTGTAGGCATAGCCGATTCGAAGCATCAATGGCGTTGAAAAACTTGTTCCGGTTAGTAAACAAAGCGAGTGTTTGGACTAAGTATCTTTCCTTTCAACCCGAGAATCGGCAGCATGGCGGGATTCGCGAGTGCTTATCGGGATGATACATTAAGCTGCCGGGGAGCAATGCTGTTGGATGCGCAATCATAAGTTGCATCTACACGCCTGGATGCACGTCTTGGACCGGTCACCACAGATGGAGAACGCAGAGGAATGAGCGACGCATCCCCGATTGCGACTCTGGGTAGCGCCGATATCGCCATTGTCGGCATGGCAGCGCATCTGCCGGATGCCGCCGATATTGCCAGCTATTGGGACAACTTGCGCGCTGGCCGGTCCGCAGTCCGGCGGTTAAGCGAGGAAGAATTGCTGGCCGCAGGCGAAAGCGCCGTGATGTTGCGCAACCCTGCTTACGTTCC
>CALMWO010000394.1 GCA_937873805.1 uncultured Hyphomonadaceae bacterium | reverse complement strand
CGCAAGCCGGCCTCGAGGTCGAAGACGCGCATGATCCGAAAGACGCGCTGAAACAGTTCACCGTCTGCCGCATCGTCTCCGCCGCGCAGCACCCGAACGCCGACAAGCTTCAGGTCTGCCAGGTCGAGACTGTCGACGGCATGAAGGAGATCGTCTGCGGCGGCCTCAACGCTCGCCCCGGCCTCGTCACGGCCTATGCGCCGATCGGCGCTTTTATTCCTGGTTCCGGCATCACGCTGGTTCCCAAGCCCGTGCGCGGCGTCGTCTCCAACGGCATGCTGTGCTCCGGCGGCGAGATGGTCACCGACGAAGACCCGTTCCGTCTGCGCATCGCCCGCTTCGAGGACTGGCAGCCCCGCGCCCAGGCGCTCGGCCTCTCCGACGAACAAGCCATCGCCGACGGCGGCATCATCGAACTGCCGGATAACCTGAAAGTCGGCTCGCCTGTTGCCGATGCGCTGGCGCTCGACACGGTTGTCGATTTCGAAGTCACGCCCAACCGCCCCGACTGGCTCGGCGTCACCGGCATCGCGCGCGATCTCGGCGCCAAGGGCATCGGCAAGTTCGCGCTGCCCGAAGTGAAGCCTGTTCCCGGCAAGTTCAAATCGCCCGTCACAGTTCGCATCGAAGACGAGAGCGCCTGCCCCGTCTTCGCTGGCCGCCTGATCCGCGGCGTGAAAAACGGCCCGTCGCCGGAATGGATGCAGAAACGCCTCAAGTCGATCGGCATCAACCCGAAGAGCATGCTGGTCGATGTGACCAACTACATCTCGTTCGACCGTTGCCGCCCGCTTCACGTCTATGATGCGAAAAAGCTGACCGGCGGCATTGTCGCGCGTCTCGGCACGGACAAGGACTCCTTCGTCGCGCTGGACGGCAAGACCTATTCGAACCTTACCGAGATGTGCGTCATCGCGGACGATAGCGGGGCCATCGGCATCGGCGGCGTCATGGGCGGCGAGGCCACCGGCTGCTCGATCGACACGGTCGATGTGTTCATCGAGAGCGCCTATTTCGACGCCAACCGCACGGCCCGCACCGGCCGCGCCACGGGCATCATCTCCGACGCGCGCTTCAGGAATGAGCGCGGCATCGATCCGCACTCCTGCGTCGAAGGCATCGAACTCGCAACCAGGCTTATCCTCGATGCGTGTGGCGGCGAGCCTTCCGAAGTCATCGTCGCTGGTACAGTTCCGGCAGGCCCCGCGCCCGTCGCTTTCAAACCGCGCGACATGAAACGCCTCACCGGTCTCGACATGCCCGTGAAGCGCATGGAGCATATCCTGCGCGCGCTCGGCTTCGAGCCCGTTGTGCCGCCCAAGGCGCAGCACGACGCGCAAACAGTCTGGGCGACCAAGGTTCCGTCATGGCGACCCGACGTCGAAGGCTCTGCCGACATCGTTGAAGAGCTGATCCGCATCGAAGGCTACGACAAGCTGCCGGACGAGCCCCTGCCCGCGCCGGAAGGTCCGGTGCGCGTGGTGGTGACGCCGCTGCAGAACCGCGTGCGCACGGCGCGCCGCGTCCTGGCTGGCCGAGGCTTCCTTGAGACGGTGACATGGAGCTTCATGTTCCACGACAAGGCCGCGCTGATGATCGGCGGACCAAACAAGCTGCAGGATGCGCTGACCATCGAAAATCCGATCGCGTCGGATCTCGACTACATGCGCCCGTCCATGCTGGCGAACCTTGCTGAAGCAGCGCAGCGCAATGCCGATCACGGCGTTGACGATGTGCGCCTGTTCGAAGCCGGCCCGGTCTATCCCGGCGACAAGCCCGAAGACCAGCGCATGCATGTTGCAGCAATCGTGAAAGCTGCGAAGGCGCGCGACTGGCAAGGCGCGCCTGCGGCCTACAACGCGTTCTCGGCCAAGGCAGACCTCTTCGCGATCCTCGCCGCGCTGGATCAGGCGCCGGATCGCTTCCAGGTCGGCGCACCCGAAGGCGCGCCCAATTCTTCAGGCATATGGCATCCGGGTCGCGCAGGCACGCTCCGCCTCGGACCCAAGCAGGTGGTGGCCTCGTTCGGCGAACTGCACCCGGCTTTCCTGAAGGCGCTACGCGTCGATGGGCCAGTGCTGGCGATCGAGCTGGCGCTGGATGCGCTGCCCGTGGCGAAAGCCAAGGCTGGCAAGACGCGGCCCGTTCTGGATCAGGCCGACCAGACGCCGGTGACCCGCGACTTCGCCTTTGTAGTCGACGAGAAGGTCCCCGCCGCTGACATCACCCGCATGGCGATGAAGGCCGACCCAAAGCTGATCACCTCGGCACGCGTGTTCGACGTCTATCGCGGCGCCAATCTCGGTGAAGGCAAGAAATCCGTCGCCATCGAAGTCACACTGCAACCGCGCGGCGCGGCGATGACAGACGAACAGATTGAAGCCGTATCGCAATCGATCGTGAAATCCGTCGCGAAGGCGACTGGCGCGACGCTTCGCGGCTAAAGAAAAGGCCGCCTCCAGCGATGGAGGCGGCCCTTGTTCTTGTCGGAACCGCAGCCCTTAAGCAGCCAGTTCCTGTTTCACGCGCTCGGCCAGCTGCTTCAGCGTGAACGGCTTGGGCAGGAACGAGATCGCGCGGTCGTCTTCCAGCGTCTTGGCGAGATCACGCTCGGCATAGCCCGAGATGAACATCACGCGCGTATTGGTCAGCCACGGGCGCGCTTCCTTGAGCAGCGCGGGGCCATCCATGCCGGGCATGACGACGTCCGAGATCAGCAGATCAATCGTGCCGGAATGCTCCTTGATGATCTCCAACGCTTTCTCACCATCGCTCGCTTCGATGACCTGATAGCCGCAGGCGGCGAGCAGCTGGGCTGCAATACCGCGCACGCCATCCTCGTCCTCGACCAGCAGGATGCTGCCGCGACCGGCCAGATCGCCGCTCTTGGCCGCAGGCGCGACCGGAGCGGGAGCAGGAATCTCGGCCGAGATTTCGCCGGGCGCCTGCGCCTCTTCAGCCCAGGCCGGCAGGAAGATCTTGAACGTCGTGCCGCGGCCGACTTTCGAGACCGGATAGATATAGCCGTTCGACTGTTTGACGATGCCGTAGACAGTGGCGAGGCCGAGGCCCGTGCCCTTGCCCGGATCTTTTGTCGTGTAGAAGGGCTGGAAGATCTTCTCCATGATCTCCGGCGGGATACCCGCGCCATCGTCGACCACTTCGATCATCACATAGTCGCCCTCGGTGACCAGCGTGAAGCCGTCCTTGCGAGCAGCGGCGGCATCGGCCTTCGACGTCCGGATCGTCAGGCGGCCACCGCCGTTCTTCTCGATCATGGCGTCGCGGGCGTTGGTGCAGAGGTTCGTGACCGCAGTTTCGATCTGGCCCTTGTCGACCTTCACGCGCGGCAGGTCGCGGCCATGCACGATATCGAGCTTGATACGCTCGTCGATAATGTCACGCAGGAGCACGTAATAGTCGGCCAGCGCATCCGAGATATCGAGCACTTCGGGACGGAACACCTGCTTGCGCGAATAGGCCAGCAGCGTACGCACCAGCTCGGCGCCGCGCGAGGACGCTTCGTTGATCGAGCGCAGTTCGAAGAAGCTCGGATCGCCCGGCGGGTGACGCGCAGTCAGACGATCGACGTTGAGGATGATGACCGTGAGCAGGTTGTTGAAATCGTGCGCGAGTTCACCGGCGAGCTGGCCGATGGCCTGCAACTTGGCGCCTTGCGCAGCGCGTTGTTCGAGTTGCGTGCGTTCCGTGGTGTCGATGACGTAGGCCGCAGACGGGCGGCCCTGACGGTCGAGCGTGACGAACACGTCGGCCGAGCGATCCTTGAACCCGGCGAGCTTGAACGTGCGCGCGCCATCGAGCGCCTTGCCCAGTTCTTCGGCCAGCCCAGCGGCCCCCTGCTCGGCGATGAATAGATCGGCGAAACGGGCGCCAGGCTGGGCGCGTCCGCCGGTCATTTCGACCAGCGTGCGGTTGGCGTCCATCATCACGGCGCTCTCAACGCCTTCGCCGTCGAGTCGCACCACGCCGAAGGGCGCATCGGTGAACATCGTGTCGTCCGCGCGAGCGGTTCCGCTCGCCTGGATTGCGGCGGGCGTGCCGGCAACCGGCGCGCGGCGCGCGGCCTGCTCGGTGGCGCTGGCGATATAGACGATCGAGCGGGTGAGCGCATCGGCACCTTTGCCTGACCAGGTCGTTATCATGGTCGCGGTGGTCTCGACGCCGTCGCGCGCACGAAGCACGACTTCGGCGCGATGGCTGGCTGCGCCGCGCACGTCGCGCTTCATCAGCTTGAGGCCCTCGGGACGCATGATGTCTTCGAGGCGCAGCGCGTTGTCGCCATCCGGCAGACCCAGCATCTGGCGCAGCGTCTGGTTGATGTAGACCACACGGCCATCACGGCGCGCGGAGAAGAAGCCGACGGGTGCGTCTTCAACATAGAGCGCACGCGGATCAACCGAGCCCGCGCCCGCTGTCTGCGAGCCGGCCTCGACACGGCGCAAGCGCCAGAGCGCTCGCGTCTTGCCCAGCGGCGCAACACTTGCTTCGAACTGAACAGGCGTATGGCTGTCGCCGAACAGCAGCGCCGGCAGCATCTCTGTTTTCGACACACCGAGCTTCACGGCCTTGGACAGGCGATAGATCGGCGCAGCCATGCCGGGGTTCGACGAGAACAGGCGGTCGACCGACGGCGCATGCGCGCTGTCGCCTGAAACGTGCGCGAGCTGCGCGACTTCCAGATAACCGGCGTTGGCCGCAACCGTAGCGCCGCCGCGATCAGAAATCAGCGCCGGCTCGTTCAGCGCTTCGAGCCACAGGTGACGCTTGGTCGACTGCACAGCCGCTTCGGCTGCGCCGCGCTCCGGGAACATGCCGAGCTTCCGCCCCGCTCCGCGCATCACCCACAGCACCAGCACCAGCGCCATCGCGCCCAGTGCGACAACCAGCACCGCGCCAGCGGGACCAACGGCGTCGCTCCAGGTGAGCGCCATGCCAGCGGCGCCGCCCGCGACCGCCAGGGCCGCCCAGAAGCCGAGCTGGATATAATCGAAGCCTTTCCGGGCCGCTGGGGCCGGAGTTTCGATCGTTTCGTAAACGAGAGGATCGTTAGCGTCGGCCATGGGCGTCTTTCCGGTGTTCGGTAGGCGAGTATTGGGGTGATTCGTCAGCATTCGGGTTACCCCGCGAATCGGCATTAACGATTTGACTCTGAAGCGAATTCCAGCCCGAGGACACAATCCCTTGGGGCGCAGTCTGAGTCAGTTCGGGCCCGGGGTCACCACTGCTTGTGGCCGGGGCTCTCCAGCCCCGCCCGCCGGTATGCATCAGCTTCCTGT
>CALMWO010000393.1 GCA_937873805.1 uncultured Hyphomonadaceae bacterium | reverse complement strand
TTGACTCTTGGGCCGCCAGCTTCGGTCCACACAAGTGTATAGGCGCCCGGCGTTCGTTCCAGCCAACTGCAATCGACCAGCCCCGCGTCTTTCGAGAGCGCACCATACTTGACCGCGTTGGTTGCAAGCTCGTGTAGGCAGAGCGCCAGCGGGATCGCTGCCGAAGGCGCGAACTGAACGACAGGGCCGCCGGAAATCTTCAGTCGCGGACCATAGCTTTCGCTGAACGGCGCAAGCGCTAAGCCTACAAGATTGTCGAGCAATACAGGCGCATCAGGCTCTGAAGTCGACACCAGGCTGTAAGCCGATGAGAGTGCGCGCACGCGCTCGGTCAGGCGATCACGAAACTCCGCGACATTGGTGGCCCCCTGGGCTGATTGCTGGGTAAGCGCGCTCAGGATGGCGAATGTGTTGCGGGCGCGATGCGTCTGTTCGCGGATGACGAGCTCCAGCTTCTGCTTGGTCTGGGCCAGTTCATCGCGCTCTACCCGCATACGGGCACGCAGCTCCTGAGCGACACCGCAACCGACCGCAACGACCGAGGCCAGCACCAACCAGACAAGCGTGGTCGCGATGGGATAATTTCCGCCGAATGCAAACGCCGCGAGCGGGGTGGACAGAAGAACAACAAGCAGTCCTGCCCTGAAGCCCGCGATCAACGAGGCGGCCATCACCGCAGGATAGAATGTAACGAAAGGAATCTGGCCCTGAACCAGCGCGTCAATCAGCAGGCGAGCAAGATAGCCAAGCACGACACAAGGCGCAGCAACAAGCAGCGCTCGCGGCCAGCTGGTGTGCTCCGGGCCATCCCATGCGAAACGCGGCACTATTTTCCCCACCGCATGACTTTCCGTCACTAGAGCACGCTAAGCGGAGACGGACACCTGCCTGATGGTGTTGTTTTTCGTAAATGCAGATGAAGTCGTCCCGCTCAGCTCCTGAGATCCGCTGTTAGTTTCGAGGTAAACAGGCACTTTAGCCCATCTCGCCACAAAATGGCCTGCCCGGTGCGGACAAGCTTCAAATGCGACCTAGATTTCAGAAGTCGGGAGACTGCGGGGGCGGTACTGCACGGGATCAACGAGCGTATGCGCGGCTGGCTGTTGTTTCACAACGATGTCGCAGAAGGCGTGCCCGAGGCAGCGGAAATCCGCCGGTTCATCGAGGCAGGCAAGCGGCGTGGCATCAAGCTGGATGCGCTACGGCCCCGCGACTTCGAGTTGATCGTTTCGACCGAGCGCGAATGGCGCGCCGAGCATGCAGGTGGCAAGCTTCCCAAGCCCGACTTCATCATTCCCCGCACGGGAAGCGAGACGAGCTATTTCACTTTGGCCGTCATTCGCCAGTTCGAGCGCATGGGCGTACCGCTGATCAATGGCGCCGAAGCCGTGGAAGCATGCGCTGACAAGCTGCAGACGCTGCAGCTGCTTTCGGCATCGGGGTTACCTATCCCGAAGACAATCCTTGCGAAGTTTCCGGTCGACGTCGATGTCATCGAGCGCGAACTGGGATTCCCGGTCGTCGTGAAGAAGTTGCGTTCCACGCGCGGAGCCGGCGTTGTATTGTGCCAGGATCGCGAACAGTTTGATGATCTCGCCAGCCTGCTGGGCGATGCAGCGCACCAGTCTGATTTCATTTTCCAGCAATACATCGCCCGCAGTCATGGCCGGGACGTTCGCCTGCTGGTGATTGGCGACAAGGTTGCGGCGTCGATGGAGCGCCGGTCGCTCAACGGCAACTTCAAATCCAACATTTCACTCGGCGGTACGGGCGAGTGTATCGATCCGCCCGAAGAAATGGCTCAGCTGGCGATCGAGGCCGCGAAATCCTTGCGGCTGGATATCGCCGGGATCGATGTGCTCTACGACGAGAAGGGCTATCGGATCTGTGAAGCCAACTCATCGCCCGGCTTTGTCGGACTGGAGAAAGCATGCCCCGTGAGCGTGCCGGACAAGATATTCGATTACATCATCGCGCGGCTGAAGCCGCCCGAACCGCCGCGCAAGTCGCTATGGAGACGGATCATCCCCAACCTGCGCTCCAGGGAGAGACAGGTTGAGAAGGAAAAAGCCTAAACTGCCCGTTCGAATACGGCAGCAATGCCCTGTCCGCCGCCAATGCACATTGTCTCAAGGCCATGGCGCACTTCGCGGCGCTGCATCTCATTCATGAGGTTGGCGAGGATGCGGCCGCCCGTGGCGCCGATCGGGTGGCCAAGCGAGATGCCCGACCCGTTGACGTTGAGCTTGTCAGCGTCGTTCCAGTTCCAGCCTTTCAGAACGGCGAGAACCTGCGGCGCAAAGGCTTCGTTGAGCTCAACGAGGTCGATGTCTTTCCATTTGAGGCCAGTGCGCGCGAACAGGCGCTCCACGGCCGGTACCGGACCGATGCCCATGCGCGACGGCTCGACGCCGGCTGCAGCCCAGCCAACGAACCAGCCCATAGGCTCGAGGCCCAGCTCTTCCAGCTTGTCTTCCGCAACAACAAGGCAGGCGGCAGCGGCATCGTTCTGCTGACTGGCGTTGCCGGCGGTGACGACACCGCCTTTTTCGATGGCGCGCAGCGCACCGAGCGACTCGGCAGTTGCATCACCGCGAACACCTTCGTCCTGCTTGAAGATGATCGGGTCACCCTTCTTCTGCGGGACGGAAACGGG
>CALMWO010000392.1 GCA_937873805.1 uncultured Hyphomonadaceae bacterium | reverse complement strand
TATGGCCATACCGATAGCGCAACATATTTTGCCGCCGAAAACCGTTCAGGATACCGCGCGCGACCTTTGATCCGATTGCCAGTGCGTCCCCGACCTCGGCATCCGACAACGGCATTGGAAACTCAGTATGACTCGCTAGTCGTGTCTGCTGAAGACGCCATTGAAGTTCAAGTAGCAGGTGAGCAACCCGTTCTTCGCGCGAAGGGTTTGCAAGCCTTGCGATCTGATTCACTAGGAATTCCTCGTCCTGGAGATGCAGCCTCTCGATCGCGCTTCTGACCCCAGGCTATTGGGATGGGTCGGATGCGCACTAGCTTTGTCTTCTTCGATTCTTGCATATATGCCCGTCCCCGGGTGAGTTGCGGTGCCGCCGTCCTGCGCGTTGGCAAGTTGATCCGCATTAATTCCCATAATCGTCTGGTTAGAAGATTGTAAGCGCGGGCAAAGTCACGGCAAGCAAATTGCGATCACCAAACCGAGTTAACGTTCTCACCCATTCGAGGCACGCTAGCCCTGGACTCGATGCCGTCTCCCCGCATAGCCGCCGATGCCGCCTCAAGCGGCGGCGCTGTCTCTCAACGTCGACACCTTTTGTGCGAGGCGACCAGCCCACGGACTTTGCGGCTTGTGCGCCAGGCGTTCGGCCGCAAAGGCCTCGGCGGTTGCGGTCAGGCCGCCTTTTATCGCCGCATGCAGAGCCGTCAGCGTGAGGATATCACGCTGGGCGTGGCTGCCGCCAAAGCGTTGTGCGAGGCTGCGTGCGGCCGCCAACTTGTCCACGCACTCCGTGTAGCGACCCGCCTCGAACGCCACGAATGCTTCCGCGGCGGGCAGGCCAACCTTGCGGGTCATGTATGCATTGTCGCCACCGCCAGCAGCTGCGTGACGCATGGCTTTCAGCGTGCGCTCGGCGTCGGCAAGGCGGCCGGCGCCGACGAACGCCATGATCGCGTGCAGGTCATTGAAGGCGTAGAACGCATCTTCCGCTGATCGCTCCCAGGCTGCAGCCAAGCTTGTAAAGCGATCACCCACGTCGACGCCCTCGAGCTTAAGCCGCCACAGCAGCGCCGACGCATCGATCGACTGCAGCACAATGGACGCGTCCGGGTCTGGCCGCACCTTTTCGTCATAGAGCTTCAGCACGTGGCCAGCGTCGCCCGTGTCGAGATAGAGCAGGGCGAGGTGCCACCAATTGTGATAGGCAAAGCCTGACTCCGGCGCCCAATGAACCGCATTGTCGGCAAGCCATGGAATGCCACGTTCAAGATCGCCGCGCATTTCGTTGACGTGCGCCACCGCATGCACGGCCCACCCGTCGCGCGGATCGATTTCGACCGCCTCGCGGCCCATGGCTTCGGCGCGCGCGAAGTCGCCGCATTCTTCCATGCCGAATGCAGCCATGCCGAGAAGCGGCCCGTAGCCGTCGTCGCCGGGTCGGAAGGCCCGTAACGCCTGCATGGTCCAATCGCGCAATTCGTGTTGCATGCCGAGGTAGAAGCAGCTCGTGTGCGCGAACTGCACCGCGAGCAGATCGCGCGGGTTCTCCTGCGCGATGCGGGCGAGCCCTGTGGCGCTATCCGTGTAGCGTCCTTCTGACCAGGCAAGCGCTGCTTCCAGGTGCGCACGCTCGCGATCATTGAGCCGGGAAGCAGCGCCGGCGCGATAGCTTTTGGCCGCTTCCTCGTCGTAGGCGCTGTCGGTCTGTTGCACGAGCAGTCCGGCGCGTGCGGCCCAGGCGGCGCCAAACTCAGGGTCTTCACTCAGCGCCGCATCGAGCGCGGCGACAGGGTCGCCACGATACAGGCGGATGAGATCAAGCGCTTCGTCATACTTCGCCAGCGCCGCTTGCGAGGATGTCGAGACGGGGTTGCCGTAACGGTCTTTCAACATGGGGAGGTCTCCAAAGACGAGTTCAAAGAAGGATGGTTCCGCGCGCCATGAGAACCGCCGCCGGCCCGGCGAACACCCAGACCGCAATGATCCCAGCTGATCCATGCATCGACGTTTGCCCTTTCGCGTCGGGCAGAACGCGTCCGCCGTGCTGACCTGTTTAGCGTACGGGATTTCCTGTGCTAGAAAACTCATGGTGCTGCTTGTGCAGTTCGACGATTTTCGCTTTGGTTCTAAAGCTTTGCGGCGTCACTGGCGTGTGAGCGTCGCCTTGGGCGGCGGCCAACGCGGACAGAAAAGCACCGCAAGTGCTGTACTCATGGTTTGGTTTTGCACATGACTGTCAAAGTTCAGAGCAAAGGCGAGCAGACGCGCAAGCGGATCATGGACCTCGCCCAGGACGCTGTGCTCCAGAAAGGCTTCGCCGCCACATCGATCGAGGAGATCATTGTCGAGGCCGGCATAACCAAGTCAGGCTTCTTCTATCATTTTCGCGACAAGAACGATCTCGCGAAAGCGATGCTGCAGCGATACCTCGATGATGAGTGGACGGTCTTCGACCGCCTTTTCAAGCAGGCCGACGCGCTGAGCGAAGACCCGCTGCACAGCTTCCTGATCTTCCTCAAGCTGTTCGCCGATTTGATGGCGGACCTGCCGAACGGCCATCCCGGCTGCCTGGTAGCGTCATACGTCTATTCCGAGCACCTGTTCAGCCGCGATGTTCGCACCATGACCACGGAAGGCCATCTCATCTGGCGCAAGCGGTTTGGCGAGCGGCTGCGGCTGATTGCGGAGCGCTATCCGACCCAAACCGAGCTCGATCTGGACGATCTTGCTGACATGCTGTCAGCGGTTGCGGACGGCGGCATCATTCTGGCCAAAAGCCTGCACGACCCGACGCTGCTGCCCAAACAGATCCTGCTTTATCGCAACCTGATCAAGGCGACTTTTCTGGAGTAATGAGGCAGCGCCGTTCTTGGCGCGAGCGGTGGGGCA
>CALMWO010000391.1 GCA_937873805.1 uncultured Hyphomonadaceae bacterium | reverse complement strand
GACACTGCATGAAAGCGCACCGGGCCACGCCTTCCAGATGCCACTGGCGGATGAGCAGGACGGCATGACGGAATTCAGGCGCAAGACCTACATATCCGCCTTCGGTGAAGGCTGGGCCCTTTATTGCGAGATGCTGGGCGAAGAGATGGGGATGTACGAAACGCCCTACGAAAAATTCGGGATGCTTAGCTACCAGATGTGGCGCGCCGCGCGCCTGGTTGTCGACACGGGCATCCACGCCAAGGGGTGGACGCGCGAACAGGGGCAGGCGTTCTTCCGCGAGAACACCGCGCTGGCCGAGCACGAGATCACGACAGAGGTCGACCGCTACATCTCGTGGCCGGGACAGGCGCTGAGCTACTACCTAGGCGAAATGGCCATCGTGGAAGGGCGCCGGAAAGCCGAGGCGGCTTTGGGCGCCAAATTCGATATCCGCTTCTTCCACGACACTGTGCTGCAGCTCGGCTCCGTGCCGCTGCCTGTGCTGGATAGTCGCATCGACCGCTTCATCGCCGAGGGCGGACCGGACCCTTACAAGGCACACTGATGCCTGCCCGCGGCCTCGAGGGAAGGCGCCGGGCGCGTTCACGTCCTGTTAGCACGCGCTTTACCCGGCGTTCAGCCCCACCTGCCACCCTGCAAGACTGCAGCAGAAAGCGCGCACGTGTTCCGACGCCTGTCCACCGAGATCGCCACGCTCTGCGCCATCACCTCGACGGCGCTGGTGCTGGCTGCGGCGCTTCTGATCCGCGTCGCCGCAATCCCCGCAACAAGCGCTGCCGCCCTAGCCGGGCTTCTTGCCTATGCCATCGTGCGAACGCTGGTTGCCCATCGCGTGGCGCGAACCGTATCTGAGCTCGGTGGCGCGCTGTCGCGTGCGGCGCAGGGCGAGGTGGTGGAAGTCCGCGTCAAGGGTCGCAACGAGATCGCTGCGCTCGCCTCCAGCTTCAACCTCATGTCTGGCCGCATCGCCGAGCGCGACGCACAGATCGCCCGGCTTGCTTACGAAGATGACGCAACCGGCCTGCCCAACATGCGCGCCATGGAGGCGCAACTGGCGGAGATGCGCTCCGCCAACTCACCCGACACGCTGTTCGCGGTGATCGTCGGCATAGACCGCTTCGAACATCTGCGCCTCGCCATCGGCCATGCGCTGTGCCCCAAGCTGCTGGCGGCAATCGCGCAACGCATCTCTACGACTTATGGCGAGATATCCGTCGGTTGCGCCGGGCCAGATAGGATCGCCGCCATCTTCCGCGCCGAAAGCGCTGACGCCGCCGCACGCACCGCAGCAGCCATCGCCGCAATCGCCGCGCAGCCAACGCGCCTTGGCGAAGACCGTCTAGAGATCACCGTCACCACTGGCCTTGCCTGCCATTCGGATGCACCGCACGTGCCGCTTTCGCTGTTGCAACGCGCGGAAGCGGCGCTCGATCAGGCGCGCATCGCGCGGCAGGGTGCGGTTGCGTTCGATCACGCGGCATACGGCGATACGGCTGCTGCGCTGGAACTGATGCGCGAGATGATGCTCGGGCTGGAACGGGGCGAAATCGTCCTGGCGCACCAGCCGAAGTTTGACCTGCGCAAGCGCGCGGTCCTCGCGGCGACATCCACGCCTCACTGGCGCCATCCGACAAGGGGCTGCCTCGCGCCAGACAGCTTCCTCGCCATCGCAGAACACACCGGCCACATCCGGCCGCTCATCGAATGGATGATCGACCGCGCCATTGCCGAGCAGCGCCGCATGCGTGAAGCCGGGCGCGACACGACGCTGTCGATTGCCGTTCCGGGCATCCTGATCGCCAATCCGCAGTTTGTGGAGCGGGCCCAGCGCCAGATCCGCCGTTCAGGCGCGCGTCTGTGCTTCGAGATCACCGGAAACATCGCCGCCATCGACCAGCAGCGCGCCTTCCAGCACATGAAAGACCTGCGCGACGCCGGTGTGGGCATCGCGATCGCCAATCATGGCGCAACCCCATCCTCCCTCGCCTCCTTGCGCGCCCTTCCCGCGCGCGAACTCAAGATCGACAGTGCGGTCGTCGCGAACATGGCCCGCAGGAATACGGACGCGCTGCTGCTCAAATCCGTCATCGACCTTGGCCACAGTCTCGGCATGACCATCACAGCCGAAGGCGTGGAAAAGGCCGAGGCCATGTCCCTCCTGCAATCCATGGGCGCCGACGCCGCGCAAGGCAGCCTGATCGCACGCGCTATGCCGCTCGATGAGTTCCTGAAATTCGAAATCGCCCTGCCGCCATCTGCCCGCACCGCGACCGCGCTCAAGGGCCTCGCCTAGCGAGTTGACGCCCCAGCCAGCGGAATAGCGCGTCAGACGATTGCCTTGCCGGACGCATCGAAGGCCATCAGCCGCGAGCGTTCGACGAAAGCATTGAGGATTGCCCCCGCATGCGGCGCGAGCGCGGGCTGGGGCGTCAGCCAGCTAGCATCGGCAAACGTCACGCGCACGAAGCGCCGCCCGCCGATCATCTCTTCGCCAGCGGCGCGCACAATAAAGCGCAGGCACCCAGCGCCTGCGCGCTCCAGCGTCATCTCGTCGGGATGGAACGCCACGGTACACGGCCCCTCGTCGGGCAGCTGCAAACTCTCCGGCGGCTGAAAGCTCGATCCATCGGCCAGCACGCCACGCCCATCACGCGCTTTCATCGCCAGCGTGTTGAGCACAGGGAAAGATGTCGCCACCGCTGCCTTGAGATTAGCCGGATGCGCGAACACGTCAGCTGCCGCCCCAGACTGCACAATCTCGCCGCGGTTCAGCACCACCACCTGCCCGCCAAGCCCCAATGCCTCGTCCGCGCTGCCTGCAACCAGCACCACCACGGCGCCCGTATCCGCCAGCATCGATCCGAGATCCGCCACGAATTGTTCGCGCGTCTCGATCCCGAGCCCCGCCGATGGCGCATCAAGCAGGATCAGCCTCGCCCGATCGGCGCGCGCCTTGGCGATTGCCTGCCGCACCTTCGCATCCGAGCCCGCAATCTTGGCGCCCTTCTGGCCCGATTTCGGCAGGCCATGCGCGTCGATCCGCGCAACGCGGCCCTTCTCGCGCCGCGCCTGTGCGATGTCTTTTCCATCGAGCTTGATCGATCCCGCCTGAGGCCTTTCCGCCCCGGCCAGAAGCTTCAGCAGAACCTCGCGCTCATAGGCAGACAGACCGACAATGGCGGTGGGCACATCGCGCGACAGGGCAAGGCTCGCCCGTGACAGAACCGGCTCCCGGCCAGCCGCGCGGGTGACGTCCCTCAGCTCGAGCACGGCGCCGTCCAGCCTGACCTGAGTTCGACCATGTGTACGCCCGCCACTTGCCGAAGCGGCGACCCGCTCCGTCTTCCGCATTATCGCTGCAGGCGAGAGTCCGTCAAACGCGGCGTACCGTCATACCGAAAGCCTTTGTTTTGAGCGTTTTCGAGGTTGGTACACCTTGTTACCACTTTGAATTTTACGTGAGAGCCAGACGGAAATACCACCAGCGTTCATTTAAGGTCGCATACTGAGACCAATGCCCGACCCGGGTCGGCACGTGGACGGAAAGTAGAAATGGACAAGAAAGTTCTGGTTGGGATCGCAGGGGCCGCCATCGTGGCGATCGGCGCCGTGGCCCTCGTAATGAGCGGCGGCGCCAACACCGCGACCGGCAAATACACCTATGAGACCGTGACGGTCGGCAAGGGCGACGTCGCCCGCGTGATCTCCGCGTCCGGCGCGGTGCAACCACGCGAGAAAGTGGATGTCGGCTCCGAGGTCTCCGGCAAGATCACGGCGATCTATGTCGACTTCAACGATCGCGTAAAAAAGGATCAGGTCCTCGCGCAGGTCGACCCTGAGACATTCCAGAACACGCTTGACCAGAATCTCGCGCGCCTGCGCCAGTCCGAAGCCTCGGTCGATAACAGCCGCGCTGCGATTGATCGCGCCAAGGTCGCGCTCGATGTCGCCCAGAAGAACTTCACCCGGCAGAAGGCCCTGTTCGACCAGCAGGCCATCTCGCAACAGGCGTGGGAGCTGGCTGAGCAAACCCACACCAACGCGAAGCTGACACTGCAGTCCGAAGAAGTTTCCCTGAAGTCCGCGCTCGCCGGCCTCGAAACCGCCAGAGCCACCGTCAGTGACAGCCGCACGCGCCTCGAGCGCACAAAGGTCCGCTCGCCCATCGATGGCGCAATCCTTGGCCGGGACGTCGAGGTTGGCCAGACCATCCAGTCGTCGCAGTCGATCAAGAGCCTCTTCGTTGTCGCCGCCGACCTTTCGCAGATCGAGATCGAGGCCGCCGTCGTCGAGTCCGACATTGGCGGCATCGACGCCGGCGATCCTGTCGTCTTCACGGTTGACGCCTTCCCGGGCGAGCGCTTTCAGGGCGCTGTCGTTCAGGTCCGCCAGCTCGGCACGGAAGCGGCGAACGTCGTCACCTACACGGTGGTGGTCAACGCGCGTAACCCGAACGGCAAGCTCCTGCCCGGCATGACCGCGAACGTCGAGATCACAGCGGACCGTGTCACCGACACGCTGCGCCTCGCCTCAGACGCCACGCGCTTCCAGCCGCCGAAAGAAATCATGGACGCCATGCGCGCCGAAGCGGAACGCAACGGCCAGGGCGGACAGGGTCAAGGCGGCCCCGGCGGACAAGGCGGCCCGGGCGGCGCTCCCGGTGGTGGTGGCGCGCAGACAGTCGGCTTCGGTGAAGGCGGTCAGCGTCCTCAAGGTGGCGGCCAAGGCGGCGGACCGGGCGGCGAGCGCCGCGGTCCGGGCGGCCAGCAGGCGCAGATCGGCGAAATGCTGAAGAGCACGGGCATCGACGAGGCGCGCGTCGCGAAAATCATGGGCGAGATGCAGAGCGAAATTCAACGCGCGATGGCGTCGGTTCCTGCGCCACAGCAACCGCAGGGCGGCGCAGGCGCGATCGTCGGCGGCCCGGCCTTCGGCCCGCCGCAGAGCATGCTGCAACAGCAGGCCATGCAGGAACGCCGCGCCAAGATGCAGCAGACCCAGGAAGCGGTCTTCCGCCGCAACCTCAACGAGCAGGAATACGCCGCAGTCGCCAAGGCGATGAGCGAAATGCAATCGCAGAAGCGCGTCACGATCTACAAGCTCGACGCGAAGGGCGAACTCGAACGCGCGCAGCTCACCATCGGGCTGTCGGACGGTTCGAACGCGCAAGTCATTCGCGGCGCCAAGGAAGGCGATGCGTTCGTCGTCCGCGCCACAGCCGCCGGCAAGGGCGAGAGCAAGCCCTGATACCGGACGCATGGACATGACCAGCACACGCCCAATCATCTCCTGCCGGGATCTCACCCGGATCTACAGGATGGGAGACCAGGAAGTTCGCGCCCTCGACGGCGTGAGCCTCGACATTCATGAGGGCGAATTCGTCGCAATCATGGGACCATCTGGGTCCGGTAAATCGTCCCTGATGAACTTGATCGGCGCGCTCGACCGCCCCACCTCCGGGGAGATGTGGATCAACGGGCGGGCGCTGTCAGAAATGAACCGCGACGAACTCGCTGATCTTCGCAATGAAACGCTGGGCTTTGTCTTCCAGCAGTTCAACCTGCTCGCCCGTCAGGACGCTTTCCAGAATGTTCGCCTGCCCCTTCGCTATGCCCGCAAGGATGTTGGCGACATCGACGCCCGCGCCAAGGCCTGCCTCGAAATGGTAGGCCTCGGCACGCGCATGGATCACCGCCCGATGCAGCTTTCCGGCGGCCAGCAGCAGCGCGTCGCCATCGCCCGTGCGCTTTCAAACTATCCGAAAATCCTGCTGGCCGACGAACCAACCGGCGCGCTCGACACCAAGACCACCGTCGAGATCATGCATCTGATGCAGGACCTCAACAAACAGGGCATCACCGTCGTCGTCATCACGCACGAAAACGAAGTAGCTGCCTACGCCAAGCGCCAGATCCATTTCCGGGATGGCAAGATCGAGTCAGACACAGGGCACCCTGAGCTTCAGGCCGCCAACATCCAGACGATCAATGGGGCCCGCGCATGAAATACGGTGTCGCGATCTCGTCCGCCTCCGAAGCGCTGTTCTCCAATCCCCTGCGCTCCCTTCTCACCATGCTGGGCATCATCATCGGGGTCGCCTCCGTGATGGTCATGATGTCGATCGGCGAAGGCGCAAAGGCCGCGATCGAAAAGCAGATCAACAGCGTCGGCACCAACGTGCTGACGCTCCAGCCCGGCAACATGAATCGCGGGGGCCGCAACCAGGGCGGCGGCTCGGGCCGGCCCTTCAGCGAGAGCGATGTAGCCGCCGTCGCCGACCTTCCCTTCGTCGAAGCCGCGAGCGGCATACTCTCCGGTCAGGCGAATGCAGTCTCCGAAGAGGCGAATTGGGTCACCACCATACAGGGAGGCAGTGCATCATTCTTCCAGGTCAATAACTGGAAGGTCGATGAAGGCCGCGAGTTCACAGAACAGGAAGCCCAGGGCGGCTCGGCGGTTGTCGTGATCGGCAAGACCGCCGCGGCGAACCTCTTCCCCGATGGCAATGTCATCGGTCAGCGCATTCGCGTGAACGGCGTGCCGGTCGAGGTTATCGGCATTCTCGAATCCAAGGGTCAGGGCGGCGGCCCCGGCATGGGGCAGGACCGCGACGACACGCTCGTCGGCCCGTTAAGCATGGTTAGGAATAGGATAACGGGCGGCAATCGCTGGGTTTCCCGTCACGTTTCGCGGATACAGGTCCTGGTGCAGGAGGGCTATGACGTGGCCGAAGCACAGGACGAGGCGACGACCGTGATGCGCGAGCGGCGCCGCATCGAGCCGGGCCAGCAAGACAATTTCATGGTTGTTAACTTCGCTGACATGATAAAGCAGCGTGCAGCTGTGGCCGAGACGATGAGCACGCTCCTTGCATTTACTGCTGCTGTTTCGCTGATCGTCGGCGGCGTCGGGGTCATGAACATCATGCTTGTCTCGGTCACCGAGCGCACGCGCGAGATTGGTCTGCGCATGGCGATTGGCGCACGCGGCGGCGACATCCTTCTTCAGTTCCTGTTCGAAGCCATCGCGCTCTGCACCCTGGGCGGGCTCATTGGCATGGCGATCGGGTGGGTCGGCGTGTTCGGTTACGCGCAGATCTCGTCGGCGCCGATGGTGGTCTCTCCCATCATCGTCGCCACAGCACTGGGGGCTGCGGCCTCCGTCGGTCTTATCTTCGGCTTCTTCCCCGCCCGTAGGGCAGCTCAATTAGATCCAATCCAGGCGCTCAGATATGATTAAAAACAACATGACCCGTGGCGTGTCCGCGGGCGCCCTGGCCATCCTCGCTTCGGCGTGCGGCCACCTCCCCATCGCAGAACCTGCATTCGAAGCCATGTCGGCCAAGCGCGCAGGCATGCCGACTGACTGGACCGTCTCGCCGATGACTGGCGATCCAGCTGCCGTCATCGCCGACTACGGCGTGTTCGGCGACGCGCAACTCGTGGCCTATGTGCAGGAAGCGCTCGAGAACAACCGCTCCCTGCGCGCCGCGATCGAAAGCGTGCGGCAATCCGAATACTCGCTGCAGTCGACGCGCTCGCGCCTCTTCCCGCAGATCAACGGCTCGGTCGGCGCCCGCACCAGCGCCCCGACGGATGATCTCGGCAACAACACCGATCAATACTCGTTCGCGCTGGGCGCCAACTATGACGTCGACATCATGGGCGACCTCAACGCGTCGATCCAGGCGTCGGCCGCCGGCCTCCGCTCCACGGAAGCCGTCTACGAACAGACCCGCCGCCAGATCGCAGGCCAGGTCGCCCGCGCCTACTTCGCGGTGATCGAAGGCCAGCTCCAGCTCGCCCTTGACCGTCAGTCGATCGACCGTCAGCGCCAGACCTTCCGCATCACGCAGACCCGCTTCGACGCCGGCTCCATCGCCCGCGACGAACTGGTGCTCGGTGAATCCAACCTCGCCCAGGCCGAAGACGCCGTCATCGCGTCGGAAGCCTCGCTTCGCTCCGCTGTCCGTGCGCTCGAACTCGCGCTCGGCCGCTTCCAGCAGAACAAGCTGACGATCACGGGCGTCCTGCCCGAGC
>CALMWO010000390.1 GCA_937873805.1 uncultured Hyphomonadaceae bacterium | reverse complement strand
GCGATCTATTACGTGGTGATCGCGACCATCATAGGCATGGTCATGCTGGCAATGGTGTGGCGCACCGGCAGTCTGGCGGCGGCAATCGGGTTTCACTTCATCAACAATATCGGCGCCCGGACACTTGCCGGCGCTGACAGCGGACCATCATCGCTGGCGCCGTTCGTGTGGACGCCGGATCAGCTGATGCATGGAGCTTCAGTCGAACTGTTGCTGATTGGCCTGTTGCTGGCGTTCGTGCTGTCGCCGTTTGCGCCTCTGCCGAAGGGTCAGGCGCTGATCCGCAGAAACGAGACGCGCGCAGCGCCGTAGGTGCGCTCGTCAAGCAGTGTCCAGCCAGGCGTAACCAGAGCAGGCTCGTTGGCGCCGGTTTCGGCGACGACCAGCGCGTCTGCCGATATCCATTGGCCGTTCAACAACTGTTCCAGTGTGGGCGGGACGAGGTTCAGCCCGTAGGGCGGGTCCATGAAGACCATGTCGAATGGCGCGCCCAGGCCGGCAGGCTTTGGCCCGAGATCGGTGGCCGAGCGGCGATGGATGCGCGTGTTGCCGAAGAGCTGGAAGGCCTCGACATTGTCGCGGATGCAGCCTCGGGCGGCGGCTTCCGTTTCGACAAACAGACAGAAAGCGCCTCCGCGCGAGATCGCCTCGAAGCCGAGCGCGCCGGATCCGGCGAATGCGTCGATGATGCGGGCGCCATCGAGCGGCGGGGCCCAGTCAGCGTGGGCAAGAATGTTGAAAATGCTTTCGCGCGCCCGATCCGACGTTGGACGCGTTTCGCGACCTTCCGGCGTGCGGATGGTTCGCCCCTTGAGTGTGCCGCCGACGATACGCATGGGCGTCGATCTAGCATCCCGCCGCCGAAATGCTATGGGGCGGCATGGCCGACGAATTCGACCTTGAAATGATGCGCCGCGCGATGGAGCTGGCGCGGGCGGCGGCTGACGCCGGCGAGGCGCCGATCGGCGCCGTGGTGGTCGATCCCGCAACGCGCGAAGTGGTGGCCGAAGCCTACAATGAACCAATCAGGCTCAGCGATCCGACGGGCCATGCCGAGATACTGGCGATGCGGTCCGCCGCAGCGAAGCTGGGGAATTACCGGCTTTCGGGGCTGACGCTCTATGTGACGCTGGAGCCCTGCGCGATGTGCGCGGGGGCGATCAGCCATGCGCGGATCGGGCGGGTAGTCTACGGCGCCGCAGACGAGAAGGGTGGCGCAGTAGCAAGCGGCCCGCGCTTCTTCGAACAGCCGACATGCCACTCGCGGCCCACCGTAGAGAGCGGGCTGATGGCGGAGGAATCCTCGGCGATGCTAAAGGCGTTTTTCCGGGCGCGCCGTTAAGGCGTCTGCGCGATGGGCGGCGCCGTGCCTGCAAACAATGGCTTGAATTCCGGGCGGAGGTCTTCAGCGAACACATCCTGCTGGACGACGAACTCGTAGGACCCTTCAGAGTAAGACCCGACTTCGTAGGCCTCGTAATAGACCTGGATGCCGCCGAACTTGCCGGGCTGATTGGACGGGGCCAACGCGAGCTTGGCCTTCTCGATTTTCAGGTTGCCGTTCGGCCCGGCGCAGGTGATTGGCTCATCGTAGATAGTCGCTGAACCGGTACGTTCCTTCTTCACGACTTTCAGTGCTTCACACATCGCGATCGTCAGCGCGGGCGTGATGCCGCCCTGAAGCATATCGGCGACCTGCATCTGCTGGCCATTGGTGCGGGCGATGTGAGTATCGAAGTACGCCATGCCGTGGGCGCCGCCTGTATACTCGTAGGCCGAGCCGAACAGGCTGACGATGTCGCCAGCCTTGGCGGTGTAGTCCCATTGGATCATGACTTCCCACGGATAGCCCGCCGGAATGTCGCCCGCCTTTTTGAACTCGTCATAGGTCGCGCGTGCTTCTGCCTTCTTGCCGGCAAGGTAGGAGAGCGCATCCTTGTGGAGATAGGCGAGGTTGGCGTCGTCACTGGGTCCGGACGGGAAAACGGCGCTGTAGCTGATGGACTCATCCGCGAAGCTGATGGCCGCGCCGTCGGGCGAGGTCACGCTGGCGCCATCGGGCAGCGGCGGGACAGGAGGCGCCGGGGCGTTCGGATCAGACTGCCCGAAGGGCGCGGTCTGCGCGACCGACACGTCAGGGTCAGTCGCCTGCTGGGCAACGGGATCTGACGCAGCGACAGCAGGGCTGGCAGTTTCCTCGCCCTTGGGCGCGAATATCACGAACAGCGCCGCGCCGATTGCAACGGCGCCACCGGCCAGCGCGGCTGGCAGCGCGATCTTCTTCTTGCCGCCTGGTGTAGCTTCGCCCGACATCGCCTTAACTCCGTTCCGGCCCTTGAAACGGGAGTATCCGCTATATCGCGGCAGCTATGAAGGCCCAGCCTGCAAAGAGCAGAATCCCTGCTTCGCGGTTGGCGCGGAAAAGATGCAAGGCTAGGCCGCCATTGGTGGGGTTGAGGCGTATGGCTTGCTGGATCAGGTGCAGGGCGAAGGGGATGGTTGCGGCGGCGCCATACCAGCTGGCGGCGATGTAGCCGGCTATGCCCGCTAGAGCGATGCAGAGAACGTAGATGACCGTGACGGCTGGCTTGATGCTGTCGCCAAACCGGAGCGCCGTGGATTTGACGCCGATGAGCGCGTCGTCTTCGCGATCCTGGATGGCGTAGATCGTGTCATAGCCAAGCGTCCAGAAGATCAGCGCGCCGTACAGCAGCGCGTCGGCTTGCGTGACCTGACCTTGCGCTGCCGCCGCCGCGACGAGCACGCCCCAATTGAACGTGAGGCCAAGCCAGACCTGCGGCCACCACGTGATGCGTTTCATCAGCGGATACAGCGCCACCATGGGAATGGCGCCGAGCGCCACCAGCTTGGCGATGTCGGGCAGGCAAAGCAGGACGCCCAGGCCAACAAGGCATTGAGCCAGCAGCCAGACCCACGCCTGTTTCAAGGTGACGACGCCAGACGGCAATGGGCGAAGCGCCGTGCGAGCGACCTTGGCGTCAATGTCCCGATCGAGAATGTCGTTATAGGTGCAACCCGCGCCGCGCATGGCGACG
>CALMWO010000389.1 GCA_937873805.1 uncultured Hyphomonadaceae bacterium | reverse complement strand
GGCTGCCGCGATCATATAAAAAGCCCCGGACCTTCATGGTCCGGGGCTTTTCATTTTGGCTAGGGAGTTTCGCTACTGATCGCTCCTTCCGGCATGCTGCCGCCGACAACACCGGCAAGCCTTGTGGCCCGCTTTTGGTGTCCGGGCCCGCCCCGAACCGCATTTATCGCCGCAAAACCGAGCCGGGATGACACCGGGGCAAGCCCTGCTATAAGGCGCGCGCTTCTCCGATTGGATCACCCATGTATCGCGTGCATTGTCTTCTTCCCCGCGCCGAAGCCGAAAAGCTGTCGGACATTCTCAGCGAGATGGACCCCTCGCCTGCATCCGCAGTGTCGGTGGAAGAAGCGTCAAAGGTTTCGTGGAGTCTGGATGCCTTCTGCGTCGACGAGGACCGCGCCAAGGAAGCAGCCGCAATCATCGAGCGTGAGGTTCCCTCGGCACGCGCTGCAGTTCAGAAACTCGACGACAAGGATTGGGTGGCGGTGAGCCTTGCCGGTCTGCCGGCAGTTCACGCTGGTCCGTTCGTCGTCGCTGGCTGGCACGAGCTTGCCCATCTCGAGGGTGGAAAAATCCCGGTGTGGATCGAAGCTGGTCCAGCCTTCGGCACAGGCCATCACGGCACAACCAAGGGATGCCTTGAAGCGCTGGCGCTCGAACTGAAACGGCGGCGGCCAGCGCGCGTGCTGGATGTCGGCACCGGATCAGGCGTGCTCGCGCTGGCGGCGGTGAAATACGGCGTCAGTTTCGTCCTCGGAACGGATATGGACAAGGAGTCCATTCGCATCGCGAAGGAGAACGCCAAGAACAACGAGGCGGGCCGCGCTCTCAACCTGATGCACGCGCGCGGTACGGGCCACCGGGCGATCCGCGCCCACGCGCCTTACGATCTGGTGCTGGCCAACATTCTGGCGAAGCCGCTGGTCGGACTGGCGCCCGAGCTTTCCAAAATGGTGGCAAAGGGCGGACGGGTGATCCTTTCCGGTCTTCTGACCCATCAGGAGCCGCAAGTGCGCGCAGCTTATGCCGGGCAAGGGCTCACGCTGGTGCGCCGCCGCAGGCTTAATGGGTGGTCAACCCTGACCTATGCGCGGACGGCGCGTTAGGCCGCACGAAATTTCGCGACCAGAACTATCCCTTGGTCGCCCGACTGGGATTAGAGTACCGCCTAGCGAGTACCCTCTTTCTCAAGCGTCGAGCATCATGAGACAGACATACGAAGTCATCGGCGGCCCCACAGTGGGCCGGGCCAGCCTGCCGCTTTTGCGCGCAACGCTGAAATCGCTGGAGCTGGATGGCCTCTACATCCCGCACGACGACGAGTATCAGAACGAATACCTGCCCGCTTGCTATGAGCGGCTGGCCTGGGCGACTGGCTTCACGGGCTCAGCCGGTGCGGCGTTCGTGTTCCAGAAGATGGCAATCGTATTCGTTGACGGCCGCTACACGCTGCAGGTGAAGCAGCAACTCGCGCCGAAGATGTTCGAGGTCGGCGATCTTGTTGATCCGGGTCCGTTCGGATGGCTCGCTAAGCAAACGCTGACGGGGCAGAAGATCGGCTACGATCCGAAGCTGATGTCGCCAGATGCACTCGACCGTCTGATTGATGCAGCGAAGAAGGCCGGCGCAGAGCTGGTTGTCACCGATCCCAATCCGATCGATGCCGCGTGGACGGATCGCCCCGCCGAACCGACGCACGCCATCGTGCCGCATGACATCGCCTATTCAGGCGAGAGTTCGTCATCGAAACGCGCGCGCCTCGGAAAGATGCTCGCCGACGGCAAGATGGATGCGGCGATGATCACCTCACCTGCCTCGATCGCCTGGCTGTTCAACATTCGTGGCGGCGATGTTTCGCGCACGCCGCTGCCGCTCGGCCGCGCCTTCCTGTTTTCAGACGGGCAAGCTGAGCTGTTTCTACATCCTTCCAAGATCGGCTCGGAGCTTGGTGCGCACCTCGGCAATGAAGTGGCGCTGCGGCCGGCCAACGAGATGGAACGGCGGATGTCGAAACTGCAGGGCAAGCGCGTGAGCGTTGACCCGTCGATGGCGTCGTCCTGGTTCTTTGGCGCGCTGGGCAAGGCAGGCGCGGAAACCGTGCGCCAGCAGGACCCGGTGATGCTTCCGCGGGCAAAGAAGAACAATGTCGAGGTCGAAGGCGCGCGCAAGGCGCACCGCCGCGATGGCGCCGCGCTCTCGCGCTTCCTACGCTGGTTCGAAGCCAACGGGCAGACCGGCGAGGTTACCGAGATCGATGGGGCCATGAAGGTCGAGGAATTCCGCGAGGCGACGGGCGAGCTGAAAGACCTGTCGTTCAATTCGATCTCCAGCGCCGGACCCAATGGCGCAATCAACCACTACCGCCCTGACACACAGACCAATCGCAAGCTGGCCAAGGGCACGCTCTTCCTGCTCGACTCGGGCGGCCAGTATCTGGATGGTACAACCGACGTGACGCGCACGCTGGCAATTGGCGAGCCGACCGAGGAGATGAAGGAACGCAACACACGCGTGCTGAAGGGCCACATCGCACTCGCCCGTGTACGCTATCCGAAGGGCACGACAGGCTCGCAACTCGACGTTCTGGCCCGCATGTCGCTGTGGGAAGCGGGTGTCGATTACGATCATGGCACCGGCCATGGCGTCGGCAGCTATCTCGGCGTCCATGAAGGCCCACACCGGATTTCGAAAGTCGGCAACACTGTCGCGCTTGAGCCCGGCATGATCGTCTCGAACGAGCCCGGCTATTACAAAGCCGACGCGTGGGGCATTCGCATCGAGAACCTGCAGGTCGTGACCGAAGCGAAGCCCATTGCAGGCGGCGATCGCGACATGCTGGGCTTTGAAACGCTGACGCTCGCGCCGCTCGACAAGAAGCTGATCCTGCCCGGCCTGCTGTCCGAACAGGAATGGATCTGGCTCGATCGCTATCATGCGCGTGTGCTGGCCGAGGTTGGCCCGCTGCTGGACGACGAAGACCGCGCCTGGCTGGCAGAGGCGTGCAAGCCCCTTTAGACAAGGCCGACAAGCGGCTCAGGAGCATTCAGATGAAACGCGATCCGGCCCCCGCAGGCCTCGCCGCCGTGCTGACGATCTTCCTTACATCGTGCGCGTCCCTGACGACGGGTGATAGCGACAAGGCATTTGCCGCCTGCCCGGCTTATGCGCCGGCGTATCAGGTGACGGACGACTTCATGCGCACCTTCAACTCGAAGAATGCGGAAGCATGGGGCGCGACCTTCCACTTCCCCTCGGTGCGCATCGCCAGCAACAATGTGCGGATCATCAATTCAGCGGCAGACCTCGACTCGTTCGCAAATCTCGCCGCGACGGGCTGGGATCATTCGGCCTGGGCGAAGCGCGAGATCGTGCAGTGCGGCCCGACCAAGGCGCATATGCTGACGACATTCGTGCGTTATCGCGCCGATGGATCCGTGCTGTCGCAATTCGACTCGCTCTACATCGTCGAGTTCAAGAACAATCGCTGGGCCCTGACGGCGCGCTCCAGCTTCGCGCCCTGATCCGTGGCGTCGATCAGCTCATCTCCGGGCCGCACGAAGTTCGGCGAGAACGCCACAGCGTATGATTTCGCGCGGCCGGCCTACGGGGCGGAACTGTTTGACTGGCTACGCGCCACGTGTGGCCTCGGGCCTGAAAGTGACTGCGTGGAGATCGGCGCCGGCACAGGGCACGCAACCCTGCCTGTGCTTGCAACGCCAGTGCGCAGCCTGCTGGCCATCGAGCCGGACAGCGCGCTTGCGGCGCGCCTGCGCGACAAGGCCGGTGCGGATGACCGGCTTACAATCGTGACCGAGCGCTTTGAGAAGGCCGAGCTGCAGACAGGCGGCTACGACTTTGCATTTGCTGCTACGTCCTTTCACTGGTTGCCGCGCATGAAGTCACTTCAGCGGGTGCGCGCTGCACTGAAGCCGCGTGGCTGGTTTGCGATGTGGTGGGATGTGTTCCACGACCCGGCGCGCCCCGATGCGTTCGATGACGCAAGTGCGCATCTGTTTGACGGGCTGGAACAGGATCCTGAGACGACTGCCAACAGGCCGGCATTTGCACTGGATGTAGCTTCCCGGCTCGGCGAGATGCGCAGCGCAGGGTTCATGAACACCCAGCACAAGCTCTTCCAGCGCGAAGTCTCATTCACGCCCGATCATCTGGCCGCACTCTACGCAACATTCTCGCGCGTGCGCATGGCGCCTGAAGCCAAGCGCGAAACGCTGCTGGGCGAGGTTCGTCGCATCGTGCGCGAAACGTTCGGTGGTGAAGTGGTGCGCCGTATTGCAACCAGCGCCTTCCTGGGTCGCCGCGACTGAGATAGGAGGGCGCGATGAAAAGCCCCCTCGCCCCAATCGCCCTGCTATCGCTCGCACTGGCAGGCTGCGCGCCGGAACCAGCCACTGGCGCGGTGCTGCCGGATTTCTCAAGCTGCGCCGCCGCCAAGCCTGCGATGGAGGTGATGGATAATTTCCTTACTGCCTTCAACGCCAAAGACATGCCCGCGCTGGAGAAGACGTTCCACTTCCCGCACATGCGTATCGCCAGCTATCCGCTGGTCGTGTGGACCGGCCCGGGCCAACAGGACGACGTGTTCGGCAATCTCGCGACAGAAGGCTGGGCGCGCAGCCAGTGGGACGCCCGCACCATCGTCCAGTGCAGCAAGGACAAGGCGCACATCATCGCCACCTTCGCCCGCCTGAAAGCCGACGGCCTCGAATACGCGAAGTATGACGGCCTCTACGTGATCGAACTCCGCGACGGCTCCTGGGGCATCACGGCACGTTCGACGTTCGCGCCCTAGTCCTCGTCCATCTTCAGCGCCGCAACGAACGCTTCCTGCGGGATTTCGACCTTGCCGAACTGGCGCATGCGCTTCTTGCCGGCTTTCTGCTTGTCGAGGAGCTTGCGTTTGCGGCTGGCGTCGCCGCCATAGCATTTGGCGGTCACGTCCTTGCGCATGGCGGAGATGGTTTCGCGCGCGATGACCTTGCCGCCGATGGCCGCCTGGATCGGGATCTTGAACATCTGGCGCGGGATCAGATCCTTCAGTTTCTCGCACATCGCGCGGCCACGCTGTTCGGCGCGAGCGCGGTGAGTGAGCATCGAGAGCGCGTCGACGGGCTCGTCATTGACGAGGACCTGCAGCTTCACGAGGTCTCCCTCGCGCCGGCCGATCTGGTTGTAATCGAACGAGGCATAGCCCTTGGAGATCGACTTCAGACGATCGTAGAAATCGAACACCACCTCGTTGAGCGGCAGCTCGTATTTCACCATGGCGCGGGCGCCGACATAGCTAAGCTCTGTCTGGACGCCGCGGCGGTCCTGGCAGAGCTTGAGAATGCCACCGAGATATTCGTCAGGCGTGAAGATGGTGGCCTCGATCCACGGCTCGTGGATTTCGAGGATCGACATCACGTCGGGCATATCGGCCGGGTTATGCAGCTCGATCACCGATCCATCGCGCATGTGGAGGCCATAGACCACCGATGGCGCGGTCGCGATGAGGTCCAGGTCGAATTCGCGGCTCAAGCGCTCCTGGATGATTTCGAGGTGCAGCAGACCAAGGAAGCCACAGCGGAAGCCGAAGCCAAGCGCGGCTGAGGTTTCCATCTCGTAAGAGAAGCTGGCGTCGTTGAGGCGCAACCGCCCCATGGCGGCGCGCAGGTCTTCGAACTTTGCAGCATCGACCGGGAACAAGCCGCAGAAAACCACCGGCTGCACATCGCGGAAGCCCGGCAACGCTTCTGCGGTGGGATTGCGTTCGTCGGTGATGGTGTCACCGACCGAGCAGTCAGCCACGGTCTTGATCGAGGCCGTGAGGAAGCCGACCTCGCCCGGGCCGAGCTCATCAACATCAATCAGCTTGCCCGGACGGAATACACCGACGCGGTCGAGCACGAAATGCGCACCGGTCTTCATCATCTGGATCGCCTGGCGCTTCTTCAGCGTGCCATCGACGATCCGCACAATGACGACGACGCCCAGATACGTGTCGTAATAGGCGTCGACCAGCAGGGCCTTCAGCGGCGCTTCGCGGTTGCCGGTCTTCGGCGGCGGCAGGCGCGTGACGATGGCTTCGAGCACAGAATCGACGCCGAGACCGGTCTTGGCTGAAATCTCCAGCGCGTCGCTGGCGTCGATGCCGATCACATCCTCGATCTGCTGCTTCACGCGCCCGACTTCGGCGGCCGGCAGGTCAACCTTGTTGAGGACGGGCACGATCTCGTGGTTGGCGTCGATCGCCTTGTAGACGTTGGCAAGCGTCTGCGCTTCGACGCCTTGTGATGCGTCAACCACCAGAAGCGAGCCTTCGCAGGCCGCGAGACAGCGCGACACTTCGTAGGCAAAGTCGACGTGGCCAGGGGTGTCCATCAGGTTCAGGACATAGGTTTCCCCGTCCCTCGCCTTGTAGTCGAGGCGCACGGTCTGCGCCTTGATGGTGATGCCGCGCTCTTTCTCGATATCCATCGTATCGAGGACCTGCTCGGTCATTTCGCGCGCGGTCAGGCCGCCCGTCATCTGGATGATACGGTCCGCCAACGTCGACTTGCCGTGGTCGATGTGGGCGATGATGGAGAAGTTTCTGATTTTTTCGCGGGAGGTCATGCGGCGGGCTCTAGCAGACCGGGGAAAAAGGGGGAAGCAGACCATCGGCACTGTGACTAAAGCACTCGCCTTACAGGCTTTTTCGTGCCGTCTGGCATGGTGATTGCGGACTTACGGGGATGAAGGAGAAACTTGAATCGCTGCTTAGGCAGTCACAGACGGCCCTCAACCGCGCCGGCATCGCCCTCGGGCATGCACGCACGGCCGTCCGCCATGGCTGGCGCAGCCATGTGCAATCCTGGACGTCGCAGAACTGGCTTGCCGGTGTTCAGCCACTTCCCAAGGACATGGCCAGCCATCTGGCGGCTATTGCAATGGTAACAAGTATTACCATGACATCCCTGGTATATGGAGAGGACTATCAGCGGCGGTTTATGGAAGCCCGATCGATCGCATCTGGCGAACATCCTTCACAGCAGAAGCCCCTTCCGGATGCCGATCCGTCGCCGGACTTCACCGCGCCGCCCCAACCTGTGCCGGAAACGGCCACGTCAGGCGCTTCGCCCGCACCAGCCGCACGCGCCGAGCTTCCCCAAATAGGCGAAGCCTTCGTCGAACGCTTCCAGGACGAAACGCTGAGCGACCACTGGTACATCTCTGATGGTTGGAGCAATGGCGACCACATGGACAATGACTGGCGCCGGAGCCAGGTGGGCCTGGGGCCAAACGGTTTGTTCCTGACCATGGAAACGGCGCCTAGCGGGCATCCAAAACCGCTCGTCTCGGCTGAAGTGCGCACGCTACCCTTCTATCGGTATGGCTATTTCGAAGTGAAAATGAAGGTTCCTCGTGGGTCTGGCCTTGTCACCGGCGTCTTCACGTACGCGCATATCGACGGCAACACGCGCTCAAACGAGATCGATATCGAAATCCTCGGCAAGAACACGCGCGTCCTCGAAGCAACGATCCACGAAAACGGACGATCGACATTGAAGCGGATCGCCTTGCCGTTTGATAGCGCAGACGGCTTCCATACCTTCGGCATCGATTGGCGACCCAACACCATCGTCTGGTACGCGGACGGGAAAAAAGTCCACGAGGAGTCAGGGCCGGTTGCTGCGCGGGTCATCCGTCCACAGCAGTTCATCATCGATTTCTGGGGCAGCACTCCGCTTCGCGACTGGGTCGGTCCGTTCGATCGTTCGAAAGCTCCCTGGAAGCTGGAAGTTTCCTGCGCGGCCTATTCGCCGACCTATGCCGGCACGTTGTGTGACTAGCGTCGACAAACTCGGCTCCCGCACTGAAACCCATTCGCCTTTCGCGCGTTTCTCGCGCGGAGGGCCCAAACTGATGCTCGGCAATGCTCGCATCGTCTCACGTGATCTGGCGGCGGCGCGCCGATTCTATGCCGCGACGGCGCGATCTCTGGGCCTCGCTATCATCGATGCGCAGGATGACAGTTTCGCGCTCGGGAAACTCGCAGACATGTCTACCCCGGTGCTGCGCGTGAAAAGCGCCGCTGGCCGGCAATCAGACGATCCCGAAACCCCGCCGGCTGTTGTAGCGCTGGAAGCCCCGGATGATTTTTCGGTGCGCGCCTTCTACCGGGCTGCGCTGGAGGCTGGCGGGCGGCAGATTGTTTATCCTGCGCCGCAACCAACCGAGGGCGCAGGATCATACTACGCGGCGCGCGTCGAAGACCCCGACGGAAACTGCGTCGAATGTGGTTGGCGGCATTAAGAGCGCCGGGTCTTCGTCGGTTTCGGCCAACTACCTGGCTGACGATCTCTTGACCTCGCGGGTGAGCGGCTTCGTTGCCGCAATGAACATTCTTCTGTAAGAAAATCACGGTTGCGGCGGCCTTGCGGTGCGCAGCATTCGAGCTTGCTCTTCGGGAGGCGACTCAATGAAAGCCAAGGTTCTCAGCATCGCGCTGGCGTCTGTAGCCGCCGCTGCCCTCCTTGCGGTCGGCGTCACTGCCAATGGCCAGACGGTGGGCGCGATCGCCGCTGCTGCGCAGGTCAAGGTGGCTGAGAAAGCCGAAGACTTCCGGCTCGTTGACCAGAACTCGAAAACGCAGCTGCTCAGCTATTACAAGAACTCGCCGGCGATCGTTATCATCGCGCAGCAAAACGGCGCGCAGGCGATCCACGACGCCGCTGCCGAGATCAAGGCGCTGCAGGCCTCCTTCGCCGGCAAGGAAATCGCCCTGCTGATGCTGAACTCCACCCCGGCCGACAATCGCGACACCATCGCGGCAGAGATGGCTTCGCTCGGCCTCGACCTTCCGGTGATGATCGACGATACGCAGCTCGTTGGTGAAAGCCTTGGCGTCAGCCGCGTGGCGCAGGCTTTCGTGATCCAGCCGAAGACCTGGAAGGTTGTTTACTCGGGCCCGATTGCTTCAGGCGGCAAGACCTACGTGGCCGATGCCGTGACCAGCCTCGTCGCCGGCACGCCGGTGAAGGTGTCGACCGCTGAGATCAAGACGCCGTTGATCGCCTTCCCCAACCGAGACCGCAAGGCTGAGTTCGCGCGCATCTCGTACGAGAAAGACATCTCGCCAATCCTCACCAGAAACTGTGTCTCCTGCCACGCCGAAGGCGGGATCGCGCCATTCGCGATGAACAGCTATGAGGCCGTGAAGTCCTTCGCGCCGATGATGCGCGAAGCCATCCGCACCGACCGCATGCCGCCCTACAACGCCGATCCTCATGTCGGCCAGTTCAAGCAGGACATGAACCTGTCGGTGAAGGACTCGCAGACGCTGGTTCACTGGATTGAAGCCGGATCGCCGCGTGGCGCCGGGCAAGACCCACTGAAGATCAACGCCAAAGTTGCCCCGGAATGGGAGCTGGGTGAACCCGATTTGGTGCTGACACTGCCAGCCTTCGCCGTGCCCGCGTCCGGCATCGTCGACTACCAGAACCCCACTATCAAGAACCCGCTGACTGAAGGCCGCTGGTTGCGCGCTTCAACTATAAAGGTCGGCGACCGTCAGGCGGTCCACCACCTGCTCTCGCCGGTCGGCGGCTACGCGGTCGGCGCCGAGTCGACCGTCTACCCGGAAAGCACTGGCTCCTGGGTTGAGCCCGGCCAGACCCTGCGCTTCCAGATGCATTACACGCCCTACGGCAAGGCCACGACCGACACCACGAAAGTGGGTCTCTATTTTTATCCGAAGGACAAGCCGCCAAGCATCGTGCGTCGCAACGCCGTGGTGCTGAACGCAGGCATCGAGATCAAGCCGAATGAAGCGCGTCACAGGGAAACGGCCTACTCCGTCTTCCC
>CALMWO010000388.1 GCA_937873805.1 uncultured Hyphomonadaceae bacterium | reverse complement strand
GGTCAGCACCGATTCGCCGGCTTCACGGGCCGAACCCAGCTCGGCGGTGAGCGCCGCCCGTTCCGGATGATCAGATCGGTGAGCGCAGCGCCGCCGCGCCCTTCCATCATCTCCCCATTGGGCGAGTCGAAGACGGGTATTCCTAACCCCCGAGCCGCATCCAGCATGGCCCGCGCCAGTTCCTCCCGCACCTTGCCGCGATAGGATCGCGCATAGGCGAGGAAGAAGCGCTGGTCGCCGGTCTGGCCGTCAATCACGGGCGCGACCTTGCCGTTGAGCGACATCTTCCAGGCCGCGTAGGCAATCTCCAGGCCGGCGAGGTCGCCAATGTTTTCGCCCAGCGTGCCCAGCCCGTTCACGCATATCCCGGTCCACGGGCAGTAGGCGTCGTATTGATCGATCAGCGCGTCTGACTTGGAAACAAAGCGCGCGTCGGTCTGCTTTGACCACCAGTTGCGGTTGCGGCCCGAGCCGTCGAACTGCCGGCCGCGATCATCAAAGCCATGGCTGATCTCATGCCCGATCACCGCGCCGATGCCGCCATAGTTTTCGGCCGGGTCCGCATCGGGATCGAAGTACGGCGCCTGCAGGATGCCGGCCGGCATGGTGAAGGTATTGGACAGCGGATTGTAGAATGCGTTCACGACATGCGCGGGCGTCGGCCAGCGCTCGCGATCGACCGCATTGCTCATGTCTGCGCGCTGTTCATCCCAGATGTATTCAAACGCGCCATAGACACTCTCGAATAGCTTGCCCTGTTCGACCTTCAGGCCGGAATAATCCCTCCATGCGTCGGGATGCCCGATCTGCGCTTTCAGGGTCTTCAGCTTGTCGAGCGCTTCCACGCGCGTCTTGTCATCCATCCAGTCGAGCGATGTCAGCCGAGCCGCGAAGGCGCTGCGGATATTGGCGACGATCGCGTCAATGTCGGCCTTGTAGCCGGGCGGAAAATTCTTCTTTACGTAGAGCTCGCCTACGCCTTCGCCGAGATAGTTATTGACGATGCCAACCGCCCACTGCCAGCGCGCAGGCTTTTCTTCCATCCCAGCCAGGCGGCGCGAGAAAAACTCGAAATAGCTGTTCGCGAACTCCTTCGGCAGGTACTCCGCGAAACCGTTGGCGAAATGAAACTCCATCCAGAGCTTCCAGTCCTCCAGCGATTCAGCCGGAACCAGCTTGGCAAGATCGGCGACGGCGGTCTGATCCGTCACGACAAAGCGGTCGGCTTTCGTAAATCCGCCTTCGCTCAGAAACAGATCCCAGCCAAAGCCGGGTGCAAATGCCTTCAGCTCAGCCAGCGACATCGTTCGCAAGGCTTCTTCCGCGCTGATCGAACGATCCTCGTCCGTATGCGCACGCGCAATCTTCCGTTCGAGGTTGTAGATGCGTAGCGCCGCCCCCTCCGGGTCCGGCGTACCGATCAGCCGCAATATGTTGATGACGTGCGAGCGATAGGCGAGGCGCAGCGACTCGTCCTCGATGCCGAAAGAGAGATAATAGCCGCGATGCGGCATGCCGAGCCCCGCCTGCGAGAGCCAGACGGCGTTGGCATCAGGATCGGCCGGGCTGGGCGCAACGCTGATGCCGATCGGTGAGTTGTAGCCGATGACGCCCATCAACCGCGTCAGCTCATCGCGCGTCTTCACGGCCTTGATACGCGCGATATGCGGCAGCAGCGGCGCTGTCCCGCGCGCCTCGATCGTCGCCTCGTCCATGGCGGCGGCGTAGAGATCGGCGATCTTCCGCTCCAGCGTGCCGGGCGCAGGATTCGCGGCGATGATGCCTTCGATCATCTTTCGGATATCTGCATCCGATCTCTCGGTCAGCTCTTCAGCGGCGCCGATTGAAAGCTTGTCCGGCGGCATCTGGTAGGATGCGAGCCACTCACTGTTGACGTAGCTGTAGAAGTCTTCTCCCGGCGCAGTCTTCTCGCCGTCCTCAGGTTCACGCGATTTCAGCTTTGGCGGCTGAGAGAGAAGCTGGCTTTCCTGCGGCAGGAGTTGCGCAAGCGCGTGCTGTTCCGCAGGCGTAAGCCCCGGCTGGTGGTCGGACGCCTGAGGAGAGGTGCAGGCCGCCAGCAAGGCCGCTGCGGCGGCGGCCGCCTGCAAGAAGCGGTGGAGCAGGCGTGCAGCCAAGGGCGTTCCTCGTTATTGTCTTGCAGCCAAGTCTTTCCTGCGCTCGCGCGAAGTCAAGCACGCAACGCCGTTCAAGGAAAAGCCCGCGGTTCGTGGGAACCGCGGGCTTATTTCTAATTGCTATACGTCAGCCGCTTACCAGATGCGGACTCGTTTTTCGGGCGGCAGGTACATCTTGTCGCCAGGCTGCACGTTGAATGCGGCATACCACTCGTCGATGTTCGGCATGACGCCGTTGACGCGGTATTCCGGCGGCGAGTGCGGATCGGTGGTCAGCAGCTGGCGCGCCATCTCTTCGCGCGCCGTCGCGCGCCATACTTGCGCCCACGACAGGAAGAAGCGCTGGTCGCCCGTGTATTTGACGCCGTTCACTTCGATCACCGGAGCTTCCGCGCCGCTGAGCGACTGGCGATAGGCGGTGTAGGCCATGATCATGCCGCCAAGATCGCCGATGTTCTCGCCGGTCGTCAGCTTGCCGATGATGCATTTGTCGGTGAAGGGGCAATAGCCGTCATACTGCCTGTTGAGCTGGTCGGCGGCGGCGAGGAATTTCGCCTTCGTCTCCGCAGTCCACCAGTCGCGTTGCACGCCCTTGTCGTCGAAGGCTGAGCCCTGGTCGTCGAAGCCATGGCCGATCTCGTGGCCGATCACCGCGCCGATGGCGCCATAGTTCACGGCCGGGTCAGCATTCACGTCGAAGAAGGGCGGCTGCAGGATGCCAGCTGGGAAGGTGATCTGGTTCATCAGCGGATTGTAGGACGCGTTCACGGTCTGCGCGTTCATGCCCCATTCCTCGCGGTCGACCGGCTGGCCGAAGCGCGCCACCTGACGGTTCCATTCGAACTTGTTGGCCGCCATGACATTCTCGAACAGCTTGGCCTTGTCGACCTGCATGGCCGAATAATCGCGCCACTTGTTGGGATAGCCAACGCGCACCTCGAAGTTGGCGAGTTTCTTCAGCGCTTCTGCGCGGGTCGGATCGTCCATCCAGGCCAGCGTCTTCAGGCGGCTTTCAAGCGCCGTGTGAAGATTGCCAACGAGGGCTTCCATTTTGGTCTTGTTCTCCGGCGGGAAGAATTTCGCGGCATAGGCCTCGCCCAGCGCTTCGCCGATGGTGCGGTCGAGCAGCTGCACGCCGCGCTTCCAGCGATCGCGCTTTGCCGTCACGCCAGCCAGCGTCTTGCTGAAGAAGTCGAAACGCGCATCGTCGAACGCCTTGGTTAGGTAGGCGCCGTTGTCGGACGCGATGTGGAAGGTCAGGTACTTCTTCCACGTGTCCAGCGATTGCGTATCAACCAGCTTGGCGCCGGCGGTGATCGACGTGTCGCCATACGCCACCATATTGCTCAGGGCAGGCAGGCCCGCATCCGCCGCAAACTTCGCGAGGTCGATGTTCGGAACGAGCTTCTGGAAAGCCGCCGCGTCCATGGCCTTGAAGGCCTTGTCGGTGACGCGAAGCTCCTCCTGCTTCCACTGGCCCTTGGCTGCTTCCGTTTCGAATTTGATGACGGCATCGGCGCTCTTGACCGGGGCGGTGTCGCCAAGCAGTTCGAAGATCTTCGTCACATAGCCCTTGTACGCGTCGCGGTACTTGGCCATCGCTTCGGACTTGTCGAGATAGTATTCGCGATCGGGCATGCCGAGGCCAGCCTGGCTGCCCCACACGGCATAGCGCGTCGGGTCGACGGTATCGGCTTCGATGCCGAGCCCGAACGGCGCAGCATAGCCGGGCGTCGCCAGAACCTTGAGCAGGCCGGCCTTGTCGGCGATGGCGTTGATCTCATCAAGGTATGGCTTCAGCGGTTCGATGCCGCGCGTTTCCAGCGTCGCTTCATCCATCCAGCTCGCATAGAAGTCCGCCGCCTTGGCGACGTTGCTGCCAGCCGCCGGGGGTGCCGCAGCGAAGCCATCGATGATGCTCTTCACGTCGGCTTCGGACTTCTCGCCCAGCGCATCGAAGGCGCCGTAACGCGGCTTGTCTTCCGGCATCTTGAACGTCGCGAGCCACGTGCCGTTGGCGTATTTGAAGAAGTCGTCGCCCGGTTTCACAGACGCGTCAGCATTGGCGAGGTCGATGCCGAATTCGCCGATCGCGGCTTTCGCAGGAGCAGCCGCAGGCGCTGCCGGCTCGCTCGGCGAGCACGCCGCAAGCAAGGCGGCCGCGGAAGCGGCAAGAAGAAGTTTCATTCGCATGGAGAACACCTCTGGAGATGGCCTTCGCCGGCATTCGCGGCGGTCGGAACGATTTGTCCCAGAGCCAGAACGCGTGTCAATGAAATTTATCGAATAACAATATCAAGCGCGTAGCGCGTGAAACGCGCCGGCAGGCAAGAAAAAGCCCGCGATTTCATGAGAAATCGCGGGCTCGGTTCGTTCGACGTGTCTGGGTTACCAGATTTTGACGCGCTCGGCGGGCGGGATGAACTCCTTGTCGCCTTCCTTCACGCCAAACGCTTCGTACCAGGCATCCATGTTGCGCTCGGGGATCGAGCCGCGTGCGGCTGCCGGTGCATGCGGGTCGGTCAGCACCTGGTTCCGCAGCGCGTCGTCACGGATCGCCGCGTGCCACACCTGAGCATGCGCCATGAAGAAGCGCTGGTCGCCCGTGAAGCCGTCGATCACCGGAGCTTCCTCGCCCTTCAGCGACAGCTTGTAGGCGGTGTACGCCATCTCGAGGCCGCCGAGGTCGCCGAGGTTCTCGCCCATCGTGAACTTGCCGTTCACGCAGACGCCTTCCAGCGGGCAGAACGCATCATACTGCGCCGCGAACTTCGTCGTCTGTTCGAGGAACTTCGCGTTCGTCTCCGGCGTCCACCAGTTGCGGATCTTGCCCGTCTCGTCGAACTCGCGGCCCTGGTCGTCGAAGCCGTGGCCCATCTCGTGACCGATCACCGCGCCGATCGCGCCATAGTTCACGGCCGGGTCAGCGTTGGGATCGAAGAAGGGCGGCTGCAGGATGCCGGCCGGGAAGGTGATCTGGTTCACCAGCGGGTTGTAATAGGCGTTCACCGTCTGCGGGTTCATGCCCCACTCGGCGCGGTCAACGGGCTGACCCAGACGCGCGACCTGACGGTTCCATTCGAACTTGCGTCCAGCGCGCACATTCTCGGCCAGCTTGCCGGCTTCGACGGTATAGGCGCTGTAATCACGCCACGTCGCCGGATAGCCAACGCGCGGATCGAACGTGCCAAGCTTCTTCTGCGCTTCGGCGCGCGTCGCATCATCCATCCACGCCAGCGTTTTCAGGCGCTCGCCCATCGCTGTGCGAAGGTTGGCGACGAGGTCGTCCATCTTCGCCTTGTTCTCGGGCGGGAAGTATTTGGCGACATAAAGTTCGCCCACGCCTTCGCCGATCAGGCCGTCGAGCATCTGCACGCCACGCTTCCAGCGATCACGCTGAACTTCCTGACCGCGCAGCGTCTTGCTGAAGAACTCAAAGCTCGCGTCGTCAAACGCCTTGGGCAGCGTGGTCGCGTTGTCGCTGGCGACGTGGAAAGCGAGATACTTCTTCCAAGCATCAACCGGCTGCGTATCGAGCAGCTTTGCGCCGTCCGCGAGTGCGGACTTCTCGTTGACGACAAAATGCTGCACGTCGCCAAGACCAGACACGGGCAGGAAGACGTTCCAGTCGATCGACGGGATCATCTTCTGCAGGCCGGCGCGGTCAACCGGGTTGTTCGTCGCCTGCACGTCACGCTGCTTCTCAGGCGCCCAATGCACGTTGGCGAGCTTCGTCTCAAGCGCGATCACCGCATCTGCGGATGCGGCCGGAGCCGCATCGCCGATCAATTCGAAAATCTTGGTGACATAGGCCTTGTAGGCCGCGCGGTAGGTGTCGAACTTCTCGCTCTTGGTCAGGTAGTAGTCGCGCACCGGCATGCCGAGGCCGGCCTGCGTGACGTTCACGACGTACTTCGTCGGATCAGCCGGATCCGGCGAGATGTAGAGGCCGATCGGGCTGGCGTAATCGATATTGCCCATCAGCTTGACGAGGTCAGCCTTCGTCTTGGCCGCATTGATCGCATCCAGATCGGCCTTCAGCGGCTCGATCCCGCGCGCTTCGATGGCGGCCTCGTCCATCCACGAATTGTAGAGATTGACGACTTTCTCCTGCACGGAGCCCGCAGCCGGCGGTGTGGCCTTCAGCTCTTCAAGCAGTGCGTGAACATCGTTCTCCGACTTATCGCGCAGCACGTCGAACGAGCCATAGCGCGTCTTGTCCGCCGGCATCTTGAAGTTCGCGAGCCACGTGCCGTTGACGTATTTGTAGAAATCGTCGCCCGGCTTCACCGTCGTATCCATCGCAGCGGTGTCGATGCCGAACGCGCCAATGGCGGCCTTCGGGGCTTCCGCAGCGGGAGCAGGCGCTTCCGGCGAGCACGCGGTAAGCAAGGCAACCGCAGACGCGGCAAGTAGCAGGGACATTCTCATATGTGAGCCTCTGGGGTCATGTCTTCGCCGGCAGCAGCGGCAGTGCGCACGATTTCCCCCGCCGGACGCGCTAAGTCAACGCGGTCGGCGATCGGCCGGACAGCCAACCGTCCGTCGTTCGGCCAAGCCACGACAAATCAATCGGATTTCGCTAGGTAGTCAGAATGGCCAATTCAAACGACATCGGCGCTCCTCCAACCGCCTCGGAGACGAGGCAGAGCAAGCGCGCAAAGGATTTTCGTATCGTCGGCGGCGCCGCCATCGCGGTGCTGCTTGTCCTGGCGCTGACGGGGCAGGCGACCTGGCTTGCCGCAGCGCTCGGCGCCGTGATCGTGGTTGCGGTCTGCGTCGGCTGGCTGTTCGGCACCGTCGATCCCACGGTGGACGCGGGAACAGCGCAGAACGAAGACGCCGCCGCCGCAACGCGCGCCCGACTGGAAACCGAGCGGCGTTTCCGCGTCGCCCTGATCGAAGCGCTGCCAGAAATTGCGATGTATATCGACTCGCAAGGCAAGGTGGAGGGCGCGAACGCCGCCGCACGCAAGGAGCTTCGTATAACCACAGCGGGCCCAATGCTGACCGCCGTGGTCCGCCGTCCCGAACTGCTCGACGCGGTGGACGCTGCACGTCGCACCGGCGCTGTGCAGCGCTTCGAGATCGTCCAGCGCGACGAGACGGATCGCCACTTCGCCTGCGTGGCCTCGCCCCTGGGCGCGGGCGTGCTGCTCAGCCTGCACGACTTCACCGACATCAAGCGCATGGAGATGGCGCGCGTCGACTTCCTCGCCAACGCCAGCCATGAGCTTCGCACGCCGCTGACCTCGCTCTCCGGCTTCATCGAAACCATGCGCGGTCCGGCGCGCGACGATCCCGAAGCGCGCGATCGATTCCTCGAGATCATGCAGGGGCAGGCCGACAGGATGCGCCGCCTCATCAGCGATCTTCTGTCCCTGTCGCGCATCGAGCTGGTCGAACACCGGCCGCCCGAAGGTCAGACCGATCTTGCGTCCATCGTCATCGAAGCCCGCGACGCGCTGGCGCTTGTTGCGAAAGAGCGTGGCGTCGAGCTTCGCATCACGGGCGCATCAGCCCCGGTCAACGTCACCGGCGCGCGCGACGAGCTCACGCAGGTTGTCCAGAATTTGATCGACAACGCCCTGAAGTATTCCGAGAAAGGCAGCGCCGTCGATATCGAGGTGCTTGCAGATGTAAGGGCAGGCGAAGCATCCGCCATCGCCGGCCGCCGCTGGGAAGAGGCCGGCCGCATGTCGATCGCGTCAGCGCCGGCCTCCAGCAATGCCGCCAGCTTCGCCGTGCTGCGTGTTACGGACGCAGGCCCGGGCATCGAACGCCAGTATCTGCCGCGCCTGTCCGAGCGTTTCTACCGCGTCGATCAGGGCCGCGGCCTGAAGCCAGGCACTGGCCTTGGCCTCGCCATCGTGAAGCATGTCGTTCAGCGCCACCGCGGCGAGTTCGTCGTCGAAAGTGAACCCGGCCGTGGCTCGGCCTTCGGCGTCGTGCTTCCGATGTCGGACGTTCAGTAAACGAAAGAGCGCCGGTCAGGAGGACGCTGGAGTGTCCCGTGACCGGCGCGCTCTCTTGCGCCCCAGCGCTAGTATTTCAGTGTGAGGGACGCCGAATAGTTGGCGCCCGGCTGTGTATAGGCGTCGCGTGTCGTGGACGATGAAGCCAGGCCGCGAACGTCGCTCCACCACCAGTATTTCTCGTCGGTGACGTTGAACGCGCCGGCGCGCAGCGTCGCCCACTCGGTGACGTTCCAGTATGCGGTGATATCCACGATCGAGAAGGATGGCGGACGGAAGGCCGTCGTGGCGACAACATCGCCAAGGTCCTTGCCGTCGACGAACGTCGCAACGATCTGGCCGCCGAACACGCCCGACGGATCGTCATAGTTGACGCCCGTCACCAGCTTGGCCGGATCGACGCTTTCAAGCGCTGCGTTGGTCCCGCTACGCACCTTGCCTTCAGCTGTGGAGGCGGCAAAGCGAACGCTGACGCCATTGTCCCACTTGGCCTGACCGCGAACTTCAACGCCGTCGATGCTGACATCGGTGAGGTTGATGTACTGGTAGATCAGCGGATCGGAAGCCGTTCCCGCGCCCGAGACAGCCTGTTGCGAAATGAAGTCCCTCGCATCGATCGAAAACACCACAACTTCGCCGGAGAGCGTGGCGCCAAGCTGCTCGATATTGCGCACGCGCAGGCCGATCTCGTTCGATTGGCTCGATTCCGGTTTCAGGTCCGGGTTGGCGATCGAGGTGTAACCGAAGGCGAGGTTGGAGAACCCGTTGTTCACCTGGCTCGGTTCCGGCGCCTTGTAGCCTTCCGAGTAATTGTAGAACGCGCCCAGCCAATCGCTCGGCCACACGACAATGCCCAGCTTCGGCGAAATGTGGCTGTCATCCGAAGGCGCGGCGGGCACGACGGTCGGATAGAGCGGGTCCAGTTTCGGATTGAGTTCGTAGGAGTCGTAACGCAGCGCCGGATAGACCAGCATCGAGCCATCGAGCAAAGAGATCTGGTCCTGCACGTAGAGACCCGTCAGCGAGTACTCGGTCAGCGGGAAGGCGCGCGTCGGGAACACGTCCGGCGGCGTCGGCACGGTGCCTGAACGGATGCCATCCTGTTCCAGCTCGAAATAGTCAGCGCCCGCGATCAGGCGGTGGCTGGCCCAGCCCGTGTCGAACCCCATCTCGACCTGGCCGTTGGCGCCCCAGACTTCGTTGTTGAAATAGTTGTCGCGCGTGCGGTCGGCAGACACGTTGCGGTCTTCGGTGGTGAGCTGGCGCGTGTCGCTGTCCTGCGTGTAGACGGCCCATTGCGCCGAACGCCAGAACCCGGCGCCGAAATCCATCTTGTGATCGAAGGTCAGCCGCGAGCGGCTGAGCGTGTCGTTCGCCGTCAGGTTCAAGACCGCGGTGCCCGGAACCACAGGGTTGGTGTTGCCGTTCGCCGGCAGCCAGTACTGCCCAGACAGCACGTCGAAGCTGGTTTCGCTGTCGAGCTGGTCGAACGTCAGGCGGAAGCGATGCGTCTCGCCCGGCGCCCAGACGATTTTCGCGAGATAGGAATCCGACTCGCCCTCGCTCGGGTTCGCCGCGGTGCGACGGGTATCGGGCGTCGCAACCGTGCCCTGGTTTTCCGTCTCGTGCGTGTCGCGGCGCGTGTAGGCGAGCATCGCCGACCAGTCGCCTGCCTTCGTCGCGCCGATCAGCGAGTTGGCAAGGCTGTCGTCAGCCGATGCGTACGACGTGCGTGCG
>CALMWO010000387.1 GCA_937873805.1 uncultured Hyphomonadaceae bacterium | reverse complement strand
AATCTAGCCGGAGCCAGGGCAGGCTGACTGTTAAGGAAGTCGTCGAGCACTTCGCCTGCCACCTGAGCTATCCTCAAGAATCCGATACGCCGCTGCAAAAAGGCCGCCACAGCGACCTCGTTCGCTCCGTTTAACACGACTGGCGCGCCGCCCCCTGCGGAAACCGCCTTTCTCGCGACCTCCAGAGCCGGAAAGCGCTGCAAGTCGGGAGCCATGAAATCCAGCCTTCCGATCTTGGCGAGATCAAGGCGTTCAAGTCCCGGAAGCGGCATCCGATTGGGCCATGACAGCGCATAGGATATTGGCGTCCGCATATCCGGCATGCCGAGCTGAGCCAGCACTGAGCCGTCATCGTACGACACCAGGCTATGGATAATGGACTGGGGATGGACCAGCACGTCGATGCGGTTTTCGGGGACATCGAAGAGGTAAGCAGCTTCGATTAACTCTAGCCCCTTGTTCATCATGGTCGCGCAGTCGACCGAAATCTTGGCCCCCATGTCCCAATTGGGGTGTGCGGTGGCTTGTTCCGGCGTGGCGGCGGCCATCTCCGCGACGCCTGCGTTGCGGAACGGCCCGCCCGACGCAGTCAGGATCAGCTTCTCGACCCGCTCCGGCCTGTCCAGAACCTGAAAGATCGCATTGTGCTCGGAATCGATGGGGAGAAGCTTGGCGCCCGTCCGGACCGCCTCCGCACGCAGGAGTGGCCCGGCGCAGACCATGCTCTCCTTGTTGGCAAGCGCGACGTTGTTGCCGCGCTGGATAGCGGCGAGCGTGGCCGGCAAGCCGGCGATACCTACGATCGCCGCCACAACCACATCAGCCGTGCGCGAAGCAGCCTCTACAATCGCGGCGTCTCCGGCGGCCGCCTCTACGCCCGTTCCGACGAGAAGCGATTTTAGCTGGTCATACCGCGACGCGTCCGCGATTACCGCCACCTCGGCGCGCGCGCTGATCGCAGCCTCGGCCAGCGCTTCGACATTCGTATGGGCGGTCAGCGCAACAACGCTGAATTCGGGCGACCCCGGCGACCGGCTCGACATAACATCGAGCGTCGAGACGCCAACGGAGCCCGTGGCTCCAAGGACGGAAACGCGTACGCGATCGCTCATCCACCGCCTGCCGATCCAAGCGCAGGCACCAGCGATGGCAGGAATTTCACGATCACGGCGGCAGCAACGGTTGCTGCAATCAGGCCATCAAGACGATCGAGCACGCCGCCATGACCCGGCACGAGCCCCGACGTGTCCTTGACGCCGTAGAGCCGTTTGAAACGGGATTCCAGCAGGTCGCCACTTTGCCCCACGATCGACAAAGCCAAGCTGAAGGCAAGCCAGTGCATGAAATCGCCGCCTGCCCCACGTGCGACGGCCGCGCCTGCGAGACCGGCGCAGACCAGCGCGCCGATGGCGCCGGTCCATGTCTTGTTGGGGCTGTCCTTCGGGCTCAACAGCGGGCCGCCAAAGCCCCTGCCGGCAAAGTAGGCTGCTATGTCTGTGGTCCAGACGATCGCCAGAATGGCCATCAAGAAAAGCTGTCCGTTGGGCGTCGCTTCACGAATCCAGACAAAGCAGCCAAACGGGAGTGTCGTGTAGATGGCGCCGAACGCCATCGAACTGGCAGAGCCCTTTCCGAGATACGCGATACCAGCGCTTACGACGCAGCCGACGAGCGCCGCCAGAGCGACAAGCTCAATGCTCTTTGGCGCCAGAAACACGGCGATCGCAGAAGCCACAGCCATGACAATGTAGAGCGCGTATTTCGCCCAGGGGGCTTCGGTCTGCGACGCCATGCGGGTCCACTCGCAGGCAGCGACTGCGCCGGTAACCGCCGTGGCGATCAGAAGGGCCAGACCGCCAGCATACGCAGCCCACAGGCCCAGCGGCGCAAGCACGACGGCAGAAGCGACGCGGAGAAATATCTCGCGCCGCCCGCCGCTGCGTACCGGGGCGCCCTCAGGCGCCAAGGCCGCCGAACCGTCTGTCGCGACGTCGGAACGCATCGATCGCCTTCTCAAGGCTCTCCCTGGTGAAATCAGGCCACCACAAGTCCATGAACATCAGTTCGGCGTAAGCCCCGCTCCACAGCAGGAAGTTGCTAAGCCGCAGTTCTCCGCTGGTGCGGATTACAAGATCGGGGTCGGGCGATTCGCCGGTCCACACCATCCGGGACACCATGGCTTCATCGATCTGGTCGGGCTTCAACCGTCCCGCTTCGACAGCCCGCGCGATCTCCTGCATCGCAGCCACGATCTCGCCACGGCCACCGTAGTTGAACGCAATGTTGAGCGTGAGCCTCGTGTTGTCCCTGGTCTTCTCCATCGCCTCGTCGATCAACGAGAGAATGTCCGCGCTCAAACCTTCGCGCGAGCCGATGATACAAATCCTGACACCGTCCTTGTGAAGGCGCGCGAGGTCGCGCCGCACAAAGACCCGCAACAGATCGAATAGTGCGTCGATCTCGGTTTGCGGGCGGTTCCAGTTTTCGGTCGAAAATGCGTAGACGCTGAGATGCGTCAGGCCCAGATCGCGGCTGGCCTCGACCGCGCGACGAAGCGCTTCGACGCCTTCCTTGTGCCCAAGCGCCCTCGGCAACCCCCTTGCCTTCGCCCAGCGGCCGTTACCATCCATGATAATGGCGACGTGACGCGGCGGCGGGCGCAGCGTCGCGACATCGGCATTGCTCGAGGAGGTCTGCGGCTCGCTCACACCTGCATGATCTCTTCGGCTTTATGCTTCAGCAGGTCGTCAATCGCCGTGACGTGCTTGTCCGTGATCTTCTGAACGTCGTTCGAGCGACCCTTGACCTGGTCCTCACTGAGCTCGCCGGCTTTCTCGAGGCGCTTCAGCAGGTCGTTTCCGTCGCGACGAATGTTACGCACGGCGACGCGGGCGCTTTCCGCGAACTGTCCCGCGAGTTTCTGAAGATCGCGGCGGCGTTCTTCGCTGAGCGGCGGGATAGGGATACGGAGCGTCTGGCCATCGGTAATGGGATTGAGACCAAGCGGAGCTTCGCGAATGGCGCGGTAGGTAGCGCCCACAAGGCTTTTGTCCCAAACGCTGACGCTCAGCATGCGCGCGTCAACGGCGCTGACCGA
>CALMWO010000386.1 GCA_937873805.1 uncultured Hyphomonadaceae bacterium | reverse complement strand
GAAAAGCAGACGACCGGAGAATGGAAAATCCTGGCGCACGAAGCGACATCGCAAGGCATCCCGCCCAACAAGATCACCAGCCCGATGCCCGACCTGCACGATGAATACTATGCGAAATGCGGATCAGCCTGCGATCCAGTCGCCGACGCCAGGAAGGCCAAGGAGTGGTAGCCGCCGCGCAGCCTGATGGCCCGCGACGCGAAACCGCTTTCCTGAAACCGCAAAATCCCGCTATCGCGGTCGGGCATGACCAAGGTCAAACAGCTCTACGCGGCTCGGCTTGCCGCCGGACAGGTCTCGCCTGACCCGGCGCAGGCGGAAGCCGTAGACAGGCTGGACGCTCTGGCGAAGCAGCTGTCGGCGTCGCGCGGCTGGTTTGGCGGTGGCGGCAAGACGCGCGGCCTCTACATCTGGGGCGCAGTCGGCCGCGGCAAGTCCATGCTGATGGACCTGTTCTTCGAGACCGTGACGCTGAAGGACAAGCGGCGGGTTCACTTCCACGACTTCATGCTGGAGGCGCACGCCTTCATCTTTGAATGGCGCAAGCTTTCACAGGCCGAGAAGCGGAAGCATCCCGCCTATGTGCGCGATGCGGGCGACGATCCGATCGCGCCCGCGGCCAAGCATATCGCCGATCAGGCGCGCCTGCTCTGCTTCGACGAATTTCATGTGAACCAGATTGCCGACGCCATGATCCTCGGCCGGCTGTTCGAGCAACTGTTCGACCGGGGTGTGACCGTGGTCGCAACGTCCAACCGCAAGCCTTCCGATCTCTATACCAACGGGATCAATCGCCAACTCTTCCTGCCCTTCATCAAGCGGCTGGAAGAGGAGCTGGATGTGGTCGAACTGAAATCTGCGCGCGATTATCGTCTCGACCGGCTCGTCGCGGCGCCGGTCTATTATTCGCCGCTCGGGCCTGAAGCCGATGCCGCGATGAATGCTGCGTTCGCCCGGTTGACGGGTGGCGCGACGCCCGCGCCGGAAAAGCTGGACGTGCATGGCCGGACGATTCACATCGCCAGGCAGGCCATGGGCGTTGCACGCTTCGAGTTCGACGAGCTGTGCAAGAAGCCGCTTGGCGCTGCAGACTATCTCACACTGGCGCGGCATTACCCCACCATCCTTGTCGACCATGTGCCGAAGATGGGACTGGACGAGCGCAACTGGGCGGCGCGGTTCGTGACGCTGGTTGATGCGCTATATGAGTCGAAGACCAAGCTAGTGATGTCGGCCGATGCGGGGCCTGATGACATCTATGTCGCTGGCGATGGCGCGTTTGAGTTCCAACGCACGGCAAGCCGGCTGCACGAAATGCGCTCCGCCGATTATCTCGCGGCAGAACGCGAACAGGCAGTGGAGCCTGCGAAGTGACGCCGGACCCTGTGCTCGATCAGATTTCCGGGGCGCTTGCCCTGTTCAATGCCGGCCGCCGCGCCGAAGCGCGTGACGCCTTCGCGGAAATCTGGTCAGGCATCGCGGCAGAAGGCGATCCGTTTCATCAGTGTGTGCTGAGCCACTACATGGCGAACGCCCAGGATGCCCCCGAAACCGAGCTGACATGGCATCGCCGCGCGCTTTCGGCGGCGGACAGTATTGTGAGTGAGCGCCCCGATGTAGCGAGCTTAAGCGTACTCAGCCTCTATCCGTCCCTGCATCTCAGTCTCGCGGATGCATTGTTCCGCTCGGGAGATATTCCCACCGCAAGCCGCCACGTGCATCTCGCCCGGCAGGCCAGCGACGCGCTGACCGATGATGACAATGGCCGGCAAGTGCGGGATGCCATCGAACGTCTGGCTGCGCGCCTTCCCGCGGCCTGAGGCGGCTGCATGATCTGCGGCAAGCAGATCGTTCCCGCAGGCGCAGCAATTCGTTCGACTATGTGACAGGAACAGCGCAACCCGCGCCTGATCGGTGCGTTGCTTTTGCATGCCGCACAACATCCCTGCCTTTTTTGAATCGTACGCCAACCTCTACAACCGCGCGCTGGCCGGTGAGAATGTGTTTGGCGACATCGCAGCGCGCTTTTCACCGCGCTTCATTGCTGCCGGCCCGGACGGCGTTTCCACTGGCAGGCAGGACGCAGCGTTCCGCCGGCTTCTTGCCAGGGGCTATGCCTTCTACCGTTCAATCGGCACGCGGAAGATGACCGCAAAACGTGTCGAGACGACACGGATCGACGCCAACCATATGATGGCAAAAGTCTCCTATTGCGCCGACTACAGAAAGCCAGACGGCGCCGACATCAAGCTGGAGTTCGACGTCACATATTTTCTGGACGTGTCCACGACCAAGCCGACGATTTTCGGCTTCGTTTCGGGAGACGAGATGGCGCTGTATCGCGAGCATGGACTTGTGCCTGCGGAGGATGCGGAAACATCCAAACAGCGCGCGCGCCCTCGTCTTGATACGGAGCACGAAAGACAGCGTCTGCATTGACTCGGGATTGCATCGGGATGAACGCTTGCCCATGCGACTGACGTGGGGCGTGATCCATGAAACTCGGGATTGCATTGCTGGCGAGCGCGCTTGTCGCCGGCGGTGGCGTGGCGTTCGCGCAGCAGGATCTGCATGAGGTGGTGAAGAGCATCATCACCGACACCGTGCCCGCTGGCGAGAAACTGGTTGGCGCACTGGAGTCGGGCGAACTTGAGGAAGGTGACAGCTACATCTTCAGCGTGAGGATCAACCCGGAGAAGGAGTACGCCGTCTATTCGTCCTGCGATTTCGATTGCCACGATCTCGACCTCGCCATCATCGACGAAGATGGCGACGACATCGATTTCGACTATGAAGATGACGATGTTCCGATCGTGATGGTGGAACGTGGCGAGTCCGGTAACGAGCTCAATATTCGCATCGACATGGAAGGATGCGACGCTGACATCTGCGTGTGGGCCGTGGGCGTGTACGAGCAGAAATAGGCAGGCATCGCGAATGCCGATCAGCGCTCGATGGCCCTGAAGGCATTCAGCAGCCCGCAAATCGGTAGCCAATCAAGGATTTCGCGATGGAAACCCGTGGTTACGGGACCGGAACTAAGCGTAACGCGCAGGCGTGGCTGCGCCGCATTGCCCCTTTGCCCTGCTTGCGCTAACCGTCCCCGCGATCGATTTCCGGGGCGTGGATGTTCGGCTGGTTCAAGAGCAAGAAGAAGACGGGCGCGGTGAAGCCGCCAGCTTCTGCGCCGCTCGCCGCCAGCCGAGCTGAAACGGCCCCCGCCCAACCCGTTCAACCACCTGCACCGCAACCTGCGCCCGCCGCACAACCACCAGGAGACCTCCCCATGGCACGCAAGAAGATCGCCCTTGTAGGCGCCGGCATGATCGGCGGCACGCTCGCCCACATCTGCTCGCGCGAAGAACTCGGCGACGTGGTTCTTGTCGACATGAAGGGCGGCATCGCCAAGGGCAAAGGCCTCGATATCGCTGAAGCCGCCGCTGTCTATGGCAAGGACGCCGCCATGTCTGGCGCGTCGCTGGAAGAATACACCGCCATCGCCGGATCGGACGTCGTGATCGTCACCGCCGGCGTGCCGCGCAAACCGGGCATGAGCCGCGATGATCTCATCGGCATCAACCTCGGCGTCATGAAATCGGTCGGCGCCGCGATCAAGCAGCATTGCCCGAACGCCTTCGTGATCTGCATCACCAACCCGCTCGATGCGATGGTGTGGGCGCTGCAGAAATTCTCAGGCCTCCCGGCGAGCCACGTTGTCGGCATGGCCGGCGTGCTCGACTCGGCACGCTTCGCCTATTTCCTCTCGGAAAAAACCGGCATCTCGATCGAGGACGTGAAAGCCTGGACGCTGGGCGGCCATGGCGACGACATGGTGCCGATGGTGCGCCACTCCACGATCGGCGGCGTCTCGCTGCCGGACTGCATCAAGCAGGGCTTCTTCACGCAGGAAGAACTCGACGCGATGGTGAAGCGTACGCGCGGCGGCGGCGGCGAGATCGTCGCTCTGCTCGAAACCGGCTCGGCCTTCTACGCGCCGGCTGAATCGGCTGTCGCGATGGCGAAATCCTACCTCAAAGACAAGAAGCGCGTCCTGCCGGTCGCCGCGAACCTGACCGGCCAGTATGGCGTGTCTGACCTTTATGTCGGCGTTCCGTGCGTGATCGGCGCCGGCGGCGTCGAGCGCATCATCCAGTTCGAACTGAATGGCGACGAGAAGGCGATGTTCGAGAAGTCAGTTGGCGCCGTGCGCGGCCTGCTCGACGCCTGCAAGAAGCTTGAGCCGTCGCTGGCCTAGGCTTCAGCTTCAACCCAAAGCGGAAACGCCTCCCTCGCGGGAGGCGTTTTTGTTTGGTCCCTACTCCACCCCGACCATCAGGATCTCGAAGATGAGATCCGCGTTCGGCGGGATTGCGCCCGGAGCGCCGCGCGCGCCGTAGCCAAGTTTGGAGGGAATGAACACCAGCCAATGGTCGCCGGGCTTCATCAGCGTGAGCGCTTCGGAGAAACCGGGCACAACGGCCGCGACCGGGAAGGTTTCCGTGTCGCCACGTTCGAAGGCGCTATCGAAGGCTTCGCCGCCGGAGGCGAGACGGCCTTCGTAGAAGACCTCGGCGTCCTGATCCTTCGTCGGGGCGACGCCGCCGGCAGCGCCTTCCGCGATCACGACATACTCGACGCCCGAGCCGGTCTTCTTCACGTCCGCGCTGGCGCTGTTCCACGGCGCGTGTTTGGACCAGGCGGCGGCGTTCGACGATGGAGGGGTCATGGTTTTTTTCATCTCGATTTCAAAAACAAGATCGGAGTTGGGCGGAATATCCGGGCCCGCGCCTTCTTCGCCATAACCCAGCTTGGAGGGGATGAACACCAGCCAGGAATCGCCGGGGCGCATCTGGCTCAGCGCTTCGGCAAAGCCCGGGATGACGACCGAGATCGGGAACTCCGCAGTCTCGTTGCGCTCGAAGGATGAATCGAACGGCTTGGCGCCCGCCTTGTTGAGATGGCCCTCATAATGGATGACCGCGCGAGCGTTCGGACCGGGCAGCGGACCATCCGCAGGGCCGCTGGCAAGGACGATATGTTCCACGCCCGTGCCGCTTTTCACGACGTTCTTCGCAGCGCTGTTCCAGGGCACATAGCGCGACCAGGCGGCGGTATCGACGGCATCGACGCCGGCAGTGGGCTCGGCAGGCGCGAACCATCCGACAATGCCGTCCCAAACCGTGCATCCGGACAGCGACATGAGGGCGGCGGCGGCAAGCACGGGTCTTAGCATGGCGGTTTCCTGTTTTGCGCCGGGAGCCATAAAGCGGTTTCGCGCGGACGTCGATGACGCTTGGCCGCGCATTGGGGCCATGCGAAATGAAACCGCATGATCCCGCTGCGTGTGGCCTGTATCGGACGGCATGGACAGGTGGCGCAGGCGATTGCCGCCGCCGCCGCGGGCTATCCCTCGATCGAACTGCATCAGGCGGGGCGCGACGGCGCCGATCTTACCGATCCGATGGCGGTGGAGGCTTTCATCCTTCAGAGCCGCGCACACCTAGTAATCAATGCGGGCTCCTACAATTTCGTTGACCGGGCCGAAAGCGAAGAGGCTGTCGCGTTTGCGGTGAATGCCGAAGGGCCGCGCATGCTCGCGCGACTGTGCAGGCGGCATGGCGTGCAGCTGATCCATATGTCGACGGACTGCGTTTTCGATGGCGCGGGAAACGAGCCGCATGATGAGGACGAGACGCCGAGGCCGTTGTCCGCTTACGGCCGGTCGAAGCTGGCGGGCGAGATGGCCGTCGCTGACGAATATCCCGAGGCCGTGACGACGCGCGTGTGCTGGGTGTTCTCGGAATTCGCTGACAACTTTGTCTCCAAGGTGATCGAGTGGGCGCGAGCCAAGCCCGTGTTGCAGATCGTGTCGGACCAGATCGGACCGCCGACTTATGCGCCCGATATTGCGATCGCCCTGCTCCGCCTTGCGAGGATCAAAGTGGAAGGCGTTCGCGATGTTCGCGGGCTGCTTCATCTGGCATCGCCCGAGGCGATGAGCCGCTCCGATATGGCGAGCGCGATCATGGCTGAATCAAAACGCCAGAGCGGACCGTTTGCGGAGATCGAACCCGTGACGACCGCATCGTTCAATGCGCCCGCGAAGCGGCCGTTGAATGCGCGACTTTCGAGCGTGAGAGCAAACAAGCTTTTGGGATTGAGTTGGACGCCGTTTGGCGAGGCGTTAGAGCGTTCGGTCGCCGGCGTGCTGAAGAGGACTGCATCATGACATCTCGCCTCGAGACCATCATCGAAACGCCGCGGCTGATTTTGCGGGTGCCGAGCCTGAAGGAGTTCGAGCCATGGTGCGGGTTCATGGCGGATGAGGATGCGGCGCAGTATATCGGGAAGGCTCAGCCGGCGTCTGTGGTGTGGCGGAATATCTGCTCGATGGTCGGCTCGTGGCAGCTCGAAGGGTTTGCGATGTTTTCGGTGTTCGAGAAGGACACCGGACGATGGGTGGGC
>CALMWO010000385.1 GCA_937873805.1 uncultured Hyphomonadaceae bacterium | reverse complement strand
GGTCTGTACAGGAGGCGACCAATCCGGGTCAGCTTGCTCCATAATGTGCAGCGCTACCTCATAGGCCCGCGCCGCCCGCTGAGCCGCCTTGGGGTCAATGTCCGCCTTGTTGACGGCGATCAGGTCCGCGACTTCCAGCACGCCCTTTTTTATGCCCTGCAACTCATCGCCCGCATTGGGCAGCATCAGCACGAGGAAGAAATCCACCATGTCGGCGACGACGGTTTCCGATTGTCCAACGCCCACCGTCTCGACGAGGATGACGTCATACCCCGCCGCCTCGCACAGCAGCATCGTCTCCCGCGTCTTGCGCGACACGCCACCCAGCGTCTCGCCGGCGGGGGAGGGGCGGATGAACGCGTTCTCATCCGCCGACAGCTTCGCCATCCGCGTCTTGTCACCGAGGATCGATCCGCCCGAGCGGCGCGAAGTCGGATCAACCGCCAGCACAGCCACTCTCTTGCCCAGTCCTGTCAGCAGCGTCCCGAAGGCTTCGATGAAGGTCGACTTGCCAACGCCCGGCACGCCCGTGATGCCGATGCGCTGCGCCTTGCCCGTCAGCGGCATGATTTCCGACAACAGCGCGCGCGCCTCGATCTTGTGGTCGCCGCGGCGCGACTCCACGAGGGTGATGGCGCGGCCGAGCCCCGCACGGGTGAAAAGATCAGGCTTCAAGCGAATCCGCTGCGAGGCTGGTTATGTCTGAAGCCGTGTCCTACTCTGCACGGGTAGGGGACTCAAGGATGGTGGGCATGGATACCAAGGCGGACATGACGCCAGCTACGGCTGCTGGCGATGCAGCGCCGCCAACGCCGCAGGCCCCAGCCAAGGTAGGGTGGTTTACATGGCTGCAAGCGACAGCTCATATCGCCGAGATTGTAGGCGTGGTCGTGGTCATCGTTTCGCTGTTCTATCTATCCGTCCAGATACAGCAGAACACCACTCAGCTACGCCGAGCGGACCTTAACGCGACGCATGACCACTGGTCTGCGATACGACTGTTCATTGCTGGTGATCCTGAGCATGCGGCGTTCCTGAGTTCCTCCCTCAACAGCGCAGACCTTGATCCGCCGGATCGGCTTCGCTTCAACGCGCTGATGGCCGAACACGCCAGGGCCACCTTTCAGATCTGGGACAGGAACAGCAATAACAGCGGTTTTGATCCGAACGATTTCGCTCAGTACGGGGCGCCCCCGTTGGTGCGATTGCTCTGCACGGTAGGCGGCAGCGTCTGGTGGAAGCAGTTTCAGAGCGAATTTCCACCGCCGTTTGTCAGCGAGGTGGATAAAGCCCTCGCTGTCATGATCGCCGGGCCAGGCTCCGGAGATCCGGCCCACCCCTGTGTCGGCGCGTCTGATCTGGCTGCCGACAGTGTGCCTACTGCTTCGCCGGTAGATGCACCCGCGCCTTGATCGCGCGGTGATCAGACCCTGTTGATAGCGCTACTGCATAGCTGCTCGCCTTCAGCGCTGGCGACACCATGATGTGGTCTATCGGCAGGCCCAGCAGCGGCAGGTTGTTGAACCATGTCGGCGCGAGCAGGTACGCCCCGACCCGGTGCCCGGGTATGCCTTTGAACCCGGGCGACCATGGCGTCACGTTGAAGTCCCCGGTCAGCAGGAACGGCTCTCGTGCATGCGCAGACAGCATCGCGATATGCCGGTCGCGTTCCTGTGTCAGCGAGGTCGTATGCGGCGGCACAGGGTGAGCCGCGATGATGTTCAGTGCGCGGTCCGCGACGACTACGGCGAAGGTCAGGAATGGCCGATGGTTGGGGCCTGGCCCGGCATGAACGGCGCCGTTCACGATGGGCGTTCGCGAGTATGCGACGATGCGTATGCAAAAAGGCCTTTCAGGCGCAATGCCCGTATCGATGCGATAAGGATAGTCACCCAATAGCATTCCTGACGGATCGATATTGGGGTGCTCGCCGATCAGGATCAGGTCCGCACGCTCAGCCTTCGCCCAGTCGAGCGTGCGCTCCAGCGCGGCTTTCTTCTGCCAGACATTCGCCCACACAACGGTCAGCCCCGGCCCGCCCGCCAGATGCGCCTCAGGTTTCACCCAGCGCGGCGCGGGCAAGGCGGCATAGTTGATCAGCGCCAGCCCGAGCGAGATGACCGACCATTCCCACTGCTCGCCAGCCAAAAGGCACAGTAGCGCTCCGCCAATACCTGAAACGATCAGGTGAGGCCGAAAATGCGTGAGAAGCTCGACGGGCCAATGCGCCCGCCTGAACAGGCTCACAAGCGTGACTACGCCGAGCAGGGCGATGAGAATTGGCAGGATCGCCACGAATTGAGCCGCCTCAGTTGGCGCGGTTCGCGACCTGCTGCGCATCATACGCGCGCGGATCGGAAGGCTTCGGTCCGCGACCCATCAGGATTTCCAGCACTGACTCATACTGTCGCGTGTCACTGCCGAAGGTGAAGCCAAGACCGACGCCAACACCCGATCCATAGGACCCGGTCGATCCGCCAATACCAACACTCGGTCCGCTCGGCGTGTTCTGGCCGCCGACAAGATCCGTGTTGCGCGTCACGACATTGAACCATTGATAGCCTTGCGCCAGCGTGAGCTCCGCCGCGCGCCGCATCGCTAGATCTTCCACCTGCGGCGGCTTGAGGTCGGCATTGGCGCGGAATGTGATGCGATAGCGATCAGTTTCGATCCGCTGTTCGCGATAGCCCGCGCTGTTGTTCGCGACTGCTGGGCCATAAACCGTCGGCGCCGAGGCGCAGGCCGCCAGCGCGAGAAAGGCAAAGGCCCCGATGATGCGTTTCATGAGCAATCTCCTTGGCTCAAGGTAACGCGTTTCGTGCCAGAGGCCAGCCTGTGCCCTGCCGTTCTATCCTTGATAAAGTTGTCAGATCAGCGCCCGAGCACTTAGCCCGCTGCTGCGTTCTTGGAGTTGTGCCCCAGCCGGCCTTTGAGCTTGTCCAGCAATTCGATCGCCGCATCCGCGATCACCGTGCCCGGTGGGAAGATAGCCGCCGCTCCGGCGGCGTAGAGCTGGTCGTAGTCCTGTGGCGGCACGACCCCGCCGACGACCACGGTAATGTCGCCGCGGCCTTCCTTGTTCAGCGCGCCACGCAGTTCCGGCACCAGCGTGAGGTGTCCCGCCGCGAGCGATGAAGCGGCGACCACATGCACGTCGTTCTCGACCGCTTGCCGCGCTGCTTCGCCCGGTGTCTGAAACAGCGGCCCGATATCAACATCCCAGCCAAGGTCAGCAAAACCGGAGGCGACAACCTTCTGGCCGCGGTCATGTCCATCCTGACCCATCTTGGCGATCAGGATACGTGGACGGCGGCCTTCCGATCTTTCGAATTCATCGGCACGCTCGCGCGCCAGCGTTACCTTGTCCGATTTCATGCCCATGCCCTGCGCATAAACGCCCTGGATCGACTTGATCACTGCCTGATGGCGGCCGACCACTTTTTCCACGGCGTAGCTGATCTCGCCCACGGTCGCCTTGGCCCGCGCCGCCTGGATGCCTAGCTCCAGCAGATTGCCGCGACCCATCTCGGTCGCCTTGGTGATAGCGTC
>CALMWO010000384.1 GCA_937873805.1 uncultured Hyphomonadaceae bacterium | reverse complement strand
GTGGCAATGCCGATTTCGGCGCCCATGCCGAATTCTGCGCCATCGGCAAACTGTGTCGAGGCGTTGCGCATGACGATGGCGCTGTCGACTTCAGCAAGGAAACGTTCCGCTGCCGAGTCGTCTTCGGTGACGATGCTTTCGGTGTGCTGCGAACCATAACGCGCGATGTGCGCCATGGCGCCTTCGAGCCCGTCCACCACGGCGACCGAAAGGATCGGCGCGAGGTATTCGGTTGTCCAGTCGTCTTCCGTCGCCGCGATCATTGGATGGATGGCGCGGGCGCGTTCGTCGCCACGCAGTTCGCAACCGGCAGCTTCCAGCGCCTTTGCCAGGCGGGGCAGCAGCGCGGGCGCGATGGAGGCATCGATCAGCATCGTCTCGGTCGAGCCGCACACGCCGACGCGGCGCAGCTTGGCGTTGAGGATGATGGCTTCGGCCTTCGCCGGATCCGCTTTCGCGTGGATGTAGGTGTGGCAAAGGCCTTCGAGGTGGCCGATGACGGGCACGCGCGCCTCGTCCTGCACACGGGCGACGAGCGATTTGCCGCCACGGGGCACGACCACGTCGAGCTTGCCGCCGAGGCCTGACAGCAAGTGACCGACAGCTGCGCGGTCCGGCGTCTGCACCAGCTGGATTGCATCCTGCGGCAGGCCAGAGTCGGCGAGACCGGCGCGAAGGCATTCGGCGATCGCGCGGGAGGATTTCAGGCTTTCAGAGCCGCCGCGGAGGATGGCGGCGTTGGCGGCGCGCAGGCAGAGCGCGCCTGCATCGGCGGTGACGTTCGGACGGCTTTCATAGATGATGCCGATAACGCCAATGGGGCCGCGCACGCGCGAAATCTCGAGGCCGTTGGGGCGCGTCCATGTCGCCATGACGGAGCCCACGGGATCGGGAAGGGCGGCGACGTCTTCAATGCCCTTGGCCATGGCCTCGATGCGGGAAGCATTGAGCTCAAGCCGGTCAAGCATGGCGCCGCTGATGCCTTTGACGGTTGCGGCGGCCATGTCTTCCTTGTTGGCTTCCATCAATGCGGGCGCGGCGGCGCGGATGCGCGCGGCCATGGCCTGGAGGGCGGCTGTGCGCTTTTCCGGGCCGGCTTTCGCGACTTCAGCAGAAGCGGCGCGGGCGGAGACGCCCATGGCCATCATGATGCCGGCGAGGCCCGCGTCGTGCGCGGCAAGGGGGAGCTGGATTGTCATGGTCGTCCGTTTAGCAGGGTGTGGAGCAGCTATAAAGGCCAGTTGCGCCACGGTCGCGGGTCTTCGCGCAGCAGGCCGTAGATCAGGCTGTCGCGGATGCCGATATGGGTCTCCCACTCGCCACGCAGGCGGCCCTCATAGCCAAAGCCCAGCTTTTCGAAGACGCGGGCAGAGGGAATGTTGTCAGGATCAACATCCGCCATGATCCGCCGGACACCACGGCGCTCGAACGCTTCTTCGATGGCCAGGGCAAGGCCACGCGCGGCAAGGTTTCGGCCACGTGCGGCGGGCGAGATCATGCAGGCGGCTTCCCAGATATTGTTGCGGCCTGATGAGTAGATGGAAACGCGGCCTATGGCCGGGCCGTCGGGCTGATCGGCCAGCACCCAGTTGATGTCGTCGCGGCCCATCCATTCGCGCATCATGGCAATGGTGTCGGCGACAGACGCCGTGACCGGACGCGAGAGATAGCGGCAGCATTCCGCGTCGCCATAGATGGCGTGCAGGGCTGCGCCATCGGCGTCAGGATCTATCGGGCGTGTGACGAAGTCGGCGGGCATGACGCTGGCTGTATCATCGGGCGCGGCGTTTGGGGTAGTGGCGTTCGCCAAAGGATTTGAGAGCGGCAAGGACGGGCTGGAAATCGCGGCCGCGCGGGGTGAGCAGGTATTCGAAGCGTTCGGGCTTTTCAGAATAGAGCTGGCGCTCGAGCATCCCGGCCTCCACTAGCGTTTCGAGGCGACGCGACAGCATGTTGGGCGCGATGCCGAGGCTGGCCTCGAACTGGTCGAAGCGGGTCGAGCCGAAGCCGGCGTCACGCAGGATCAGCATGCTCCACGGGTCGCCAACGCGATCTAGCGTGCGGGCGACAGGGCAGCGGTCTTCAGCAAAACTCTTCCTTCTCATGAGGAAGCATATGGCGGGGCAGATTGCATTATGCAAGTCACAGCCCAAAATCCCCTGCAACGGCAGATTGCCGAAGAAGGATTTCAGCCATGAGCACCAAAGACACCGTCCTGATTACAGGGGCCTCCACCGGGATCGGCGCGGTTTACGCGGAGCGGTTTGCGAAGCGCGGGCATAATCTTGTTCTGGTGGCGCGTGACTTCCAGCGCCTGGAAATGCTGGCGGCGCGGCTTTGGGAGCAGCATGGCGTCAATGTTGCGATTGAACCTGCGGACCTGACCAACCGGACGGAGCTGGAGCGGATCGAGCACCTGATCGCCAGCGACCCGCATACCGGCGTGCTGGTGAACAATGCCGGGATGGCGGTGTCGAAGCCGATCATTGGCGCGACGCCGGATGATTTCCAGAAGCTGGTGGACCTGAATGTCACGGCAGCGACGCGGCTTGGGATTGTGGCGGCCAATGCATTCGTGAAGCGCGGAGGCGGGGCGATCATCAACCTGTCGTCGGTGCTGGGTGTGGCGCATGAGATCGGCGGCGCGGTGTATGCGGGGTCGAAGGCGTTTGTGTTGAGCTTCTCGCGGGCGTTGCATAACGAGACGTCGCCGCATGGTGTGCGCGTGCAGGCCGTGTTGCCAGGCGCGACGCGGACCGAGATCTGGGACCGTTCGGGCCGTGGCATCGGGACGCTTGATCCGGCGATCCTGATGGATGTGCATGACATGGTGGATGCGGCGCTGGCCGGGTTCGATGCTGGCGAGGTGGTGACGATACCCGCGCTGCCGGAGGTGGCCGACTGGCAGACGTTCGAGGCGGCGAGGCTGAATCTGTTGCCGAACCTGTCGCGGAATATCCCTGCTGCGCGGTATGGCGTGAAAGCCGTGGAGCACGCGGCCTAGGAGCCGACGGAGCGGAACCACTCGATCTTGGCCCCGTTCCGCGTACAGTGGGGCGGGGCAGGAGTATGTGTGATGAGCGATCTTCGCGACAACACGGCCGAGAGCCAGTACGAGCTGGACGAGAACGGCCATACCTCGTTCGCGCGGTATCGCAGGGCGGATGGCGTGCTGACCATATTGTGGGTTGAGGCGCCGCCGGAACTGCGTGGCACAGGTGCGGCTGGCCGGCTGATGGCGCGGGTCGCTGAAGAAGCTACGCAGAACAAGTGGCGTGTCGTGCCGGTGTGTGGCTATGCGGCTGGCTGGCTGCGTGGCTCGAAACAGTATCGCGATCTGGTAGTCTAGCCGACCAGCACCATGTCATCGACATGGATAAGGGCCGGGCGACCGCGATAGCCGAGAATGGCTTCGAACTCGTCCGACTTGCGGCCGATCAGCTTGGTGGCGTCTTCAGACGAATAAGCCGACACGCCGCGCGCGATGGTTGCGCCATCGGGGTCGGTGACGTCGACGGCATCGCCACGTTCAAAGCGGCCGGCGACTGCGGTGACGCCGGCAGCAAGAAGCGACTTTCCGGTCTTGAGGGCGCGGGCTGCGCCGGCGTCCACGCGTACTGAGCCGGTGGGACGAAGTGCGCCGGCGAGCCATTGCTTGCGGGCGGTCTCGGGTGAAAGATCTGTGAGGAACCACGTGCCGCGTGCGCCGCTGGCGAGTGCAGCGAGGGGGCCTGCCTCAGCGGTGGCATTGGCGCCAAGCGTGATGAGTGTCGAGCAACCGGCGGTCAGCGCAATGCGCGCCGCGTCGATCTTGGTGGACATTCCGCCAGAGCCTACGCCAGCGGAGGCGTTGGCGCCGCCGGCCATGGCTGCGATCTCAGGCGTCAGCTTGCGGACTTCGGCGATGTGGCTTGCGTTCGGATGCGAGCGTGGGTCGGCGTCATAGAGGCCATCGATATCCGAGAGCAGGACGAGCACGTCCGCGCCGAGCATCTGGGCGACGCGGGCGGCGAGGCGGTCATTGTCGCCATAGCGGATTTCTTCGGTGGCGACGGTGTCGTTCTCGTTGACGATCGGGATCGCGCCGCGTTCGAGCAGGGTTTCCATGGTCGAGCGGGCGTTGAGCCAGCGGCGGCGGCGCTCGGTGTCTTCGAAGGTGAGCAGGGCCTGTGCGACGGGGGCGTTGTACTTTGCCAGCCCATCTTCCCAGGCGCGCATGAGCTTGGGCTGGCCTGCGGCTGCGGCGGCCTGTTTTTCTTCGAGGCGGAGCTTGCCGGGCTTGAGGCCCAGCGCGCGGCGACCCAGGGCCACGGCGCCGGAGGAGACGATGACGATCGACTTGCCCTCACCGCGCAGCTTTGCGGCGTCGGCGGCAATCGCGGCGAAGCGCGCCGCGTGCGGTTGTCCCGTCTCCTGATCGATCAGGAGCGAGGAGCCGACCTTGATGACGACGCGCCGCGCCGAGGCGAGGGGGGATGTCACGGTTTCCAGCCTTCGGATTTCTCTTCGGGCGTCATCTCCGCTTCGATCTGCGCTTCGCGTTCGGCGCGACGATGTTCCGTGACGATCTGGAAGAGTTTCTGCACGGTTTCAGGCACGCCCTTCTGCGAGGCGCCGGAGATGCGGAGCGGGGTCTGCTTGCACGCCTTCTTCAGCTGGGCTGCTTTCTCGCTGATCTCTTCCTTGGTCATCGCGTCGATCTTGTTCAGCGCGACGATCTCCGGCTTATCCGCCAGGCCGCCGCCATATTTCTCGAGCTCGGCGCGGATGACGCGGTAAGCTTCACCGACATCTTCCTGTGTGCCATCGACGAGGTGCAGCAGCACGGCGCAGCGTTCGACGTGACCGAGGAAGCGTGTGCCGACCCCGGCGCCTTCAGCGGCGCCTTCGATCAGGCCCGGAATGTCGGCGAGCACGAAGCTGGCGCCGATGCCGAGCGAGACGACGCCGAGGTTCGGCACAAGCGTGGTGAAGGGATAGTCCGCGATCTTCGGCTTTGCTGCGCTGACGGCAGCGAGGAAGGTCGACTTGCCCGCGTTGGGCATGCCGAGCAGGCCAGCGTCGGCGATCAGCTTGAGGCGCAGCCAGATCCAGCGCTCCTCGCCATCATGACCGGGGTTGAAGCGGCGCGGGGCCTGGTTGGTCGAGGATTTGAACTTGGTATTGCCCCAGCCGCCCGTACCGCCCTTGGCGAGCAGAACCTGGTCGCCGAGCTTGTCCAGATCAGCAATGAGCGTTTCCTGGTCTTCCTCGAACACCTGCGTGCCGACCGGAACCTTGAGCACCAGCGTTGGTGCGTCGGACCCGGTGCGGTTCGCGCCCATGCCGTGGACGCCGCGTTGCGCCTTGTAGTGCTGCAGGTAACGGTAATCGATCAGCGTGTTGAGGCCTTCAACCGCTTCGATGATCACATCGCCGCCGCGTCCGCCGTCGCCGCCATCGGGGCCGCCGAACGGAATGAACTTCTCGCGCCGGAACGAGACGCAACCGTCTCCACCGCCGCCAGACTTCACATAGACTTTGCACTGGTCGAGGAATTTCATGTCTTCAGGCCTTTGGGCGCGCGCGCCTTCGTCTTTGCGGCCTTTGTCACGGCGGCAGGTTTCTTTTTCGTGGAGGTGGTCTTGAGCGTCAGCCGCATCAGCGGGCGGCCCGGCTTGCGCTCTATCACAGTTTCAAAGCCGGCGCGGTCGAACACCCGCTTGGGCCCGACAAACATGCCGGTGGTCGAGCGCCGGTCATCATGGGCCATGGGGCAGGCTTCAACGGTCTTTGCGCCATTCTTTCTGGCGTAGGCCGTGCCCGCGTCGAGCAGGGTCGCGCTGAGGCCCAGCCCACGCGCATCCTTGCGGATGAAGAAGCAGCTGGTGGCCCAGACACTTTCATCTTCTCCGTGTTCAGGCAGTTCGGCGGCTGACGCCTTGCGGCCGACATTCCAGTCCGGCGTTGCGGGGCGCGGCGCGACGGCGAGCCAGCCGACGGCGTCATCGCCCTTGTAGGCGAGGAGGCCGGGCGGCGGGCCCTTCTTCACAATCTTCGCCATCGCGGCTTTGCGCGATTTGGGATCGGTTTCGCGACGAACCTCCGCAGGCAGGCGATGATGAACACACCAGCACATCTTGCAGATCGAATCCGTCTCGAAGAGAGCGACGAAGTCGTCCCAACGGTCAGGCGTCAGCGGATGGATGGCGAGAGCGGACATGGTCAGTGCGATGAAGACGTGGGGGCGTGGCTCGGATGCGCCGACAAGGTAACCGGCGTTGCGTCTTCGGGCCATACATAACGCGTCGCGGGGGAGGTCCGCTGGCGGGCCAGACCAAACAGGTCTTCCGTGCCTGTCGGCACAAACCCCAGCTTGCGCAAGACGTTGCCCGAGGCGGGGTTATCAGAGAAGTGGCCGGCCACGAAGACTTTCGCGCCCAGCTGGTCGCGGCCCCAGTCCATCAGGGCGCCCGCTGCTTCCGACGCATAGCCGAAGCCCCAGTAGGGCATACCGTACCAGTAACCAAGTTCCCACGTCGCGCTGCCAGGTTCGCCGATACGCGACAGGCCGCAGGCGCCGATGACGCCATCGATCGGCAGCGTCACCGCGAAGGCGTGTTCCTTGCCGCTTTCGCTGCTGCGTTCGAGCATGTCGAAGAAGCTGTAGGCGGCAGAGATCGGATACGGGTGCGGGACGCGGCCGCACATCCTGGCGACATCATAGTCGCCAGCGAGATAGGCAACGCGCGCGGCGTCCGACTGATCGTAGGGCCGCAGGGTGAGTCTTCTTGTGTTTATCGTGCGCATGTCAGTCCCCTTTCTCCCGGTTCCGGCGGGCTGAGCCGTTCGGTCGGGCCCCGTCCTTCGCGGGTTGGTCAGGGGAGGACAAAAAGAAAGGGGAGGCGATCCGCCTCCCCTGATCTCTTGTGTCAGGTTCGGACCGCTGCCCTCGTCGAGGGGCGGCCCGGGTTCACCTGGACCGCCTACTCGGCTGCTTGCTTCGGGGCCGGGACGATCGAAATGAACATCCGGCCTTTCGCGCCTTCGCGGAATTCTACCTTGCCGGTTTCGGTGGCGAAGATCGTGTGGTCACGACCGATGCCGACGTTCTTGCCGGGGTGGTATTGCGTGCCGCGCTGACGGACGATGATGTTGCCAGCAAGGACGTTCTCACCGCCGAAGCGTTTCACGCCGAGGCGCTTGGAGTTCGAGTCGCGGCCGTTGCGAGTAGAGCCGCCTGCTTTTTTGTGGGCCAACGAGGCCTCCCTTGGTCCGCGGCCGCAGCCGCGCGTTCAAACGATGTGGCCTTGCGGCCGTAAAACTACTTGGCCTTCTTGGCCGGGGCTTTCTTGGCGGCGGCCTTGGCCGGAGCTGCTTCAGCTTTCGCCTTGGGGGCAGCCTTGGCTTTTTTCGCGGGAGCGGCGGCTTCAGCCTTGGGCTCCGGGGCGCGATCCGACTTTTTGGCGACAGCGCCGCCTTTCGCGAGGATGTCTGTGATCTTGATCACGGTCAGGCTCTGACGGTGGCCGAGCTTGCGGCGGTACGTGTTACGCGGCTTCTTCTTGTAGGAGATGACCTTCGCGCCACGGGTCTGTTCGACCACTTCGCCGACAACCTGAGCGCCGGAGAGCATGGGGGCGCCGATGTCGACCTTGTCGCCATCGCCGATCATCAGCACTTCGCCGAAAACCAGCGTGTCGCCGGCTTCGCCTTCGAGCTTCTCGATGACGATCTGTTGGTCGGCGGCGACCCGGTACTGTTTCCCGCCCGTCTTGATGACCGCGAACATCGAAATTCTCTTGTGTTTTCAGGGGGTCTTGCGACCAAAATAGCGTTCCACCCACAGCGGGCTGCGGGCGGGAGCGGGCATATAGACGTTATGGCCCCGCCCTGTCAAACGCCGGAGGCGGGAATCTCCCGGAATCTGGTGGTCTGCGACAGAGGTTAATGTGCGCAGCCCCGGGGGGCCTCGTCTCTTTTTAAGCAGGGGCGGGCTTCAGGGCAGGGGCTTTACCTCTTTTCACGAAGGCCGCCAGCACCGGCAGCACGATAAGCGTGAGCAGGGTTGCCGTTGTCAGACCGCCGATCACGACCGTCGCCAGCGGCTTTTGCACCTCTGCGCCCGGGCCGAAGGCGACCGCCATCGGGATAAAGCCAAGCACCGCCACGAGGGCAGTGGTCAGGACCGCGCGCAGGCGGCTGACAGCGCCCTCAACGGCGGCAAGCTCGGGGGGCGCCCCCTCGGCAAGCCGCTGCTTGATCGCCTGCATCAGCACCAGGCCATTCAAGGTCGCGACGCCGGACACCGCAATGAAGCCGACCGCAGCCGAGATCGAGAAGGGCATGCCTCGCGCCAGCAACGCCAACGCGCCGCCGACCAGTGCGAGCGGAACGCCTGCGAAGACGAGTGCGGCCTCCGAGATCGACCCGAGGGCCAGGAACAGGAGAACGCCGATCAGCAGGAAGACCAGCGGAACGATCAGAGCGAGTCTGGCGCTGGCCCGTTCGAGATTCTCGAACTGTCCGCCCCAGTCCAGCCAGCCGCCCGGCGGAGGTTTTACCTCGGCGGCGACCCGTGCCTGGGCTTCGGCGACAAAGCTTCCCAGATCGCGGCCTCGCACGTTGGCCTGAACGACGATGCGCCGCTTGCCGTTCTCGCGGCTGATCTGGTTGGGCCCTTCTTCGGTAACGAAGCGTGCGACCGAGGCCAGCGGGATGGTTGTTCCGCCTGCTTCATCTTCTTCCTGCGCAACAGGCAGTTGCTGCATCACGGCGGGGTCGTTGCGGAGTTCGTCAGCAAGACGCACCACGACATCGAAGCGGCGATCGCCTTCCAGCACCATGCCGGCCTCGCGGCCGCCAAGGGCGATGGCGAGGGCATCTGCTGCGTCGCTGGCGTGAACACCTTGCGCGGCAGCGGCCGTGCGATCCACGACTGCGGTGATTGTCGGCTGGCCGGAAACCTGCTCGACGCGGACATCCGCTGAACCCGGAATGGATCGCAGGACAGCAGCGGCCTTTTCCGCTGAAGCCAGCATGTCATCGAAGTCGTCGCCATAGACCTTGACGGCGACATCCGAGCGGACGCCGGCGATCAGCTCGTTGAACCGCATCTGGATTGGTTGCGTGTACTCGTAATTGTTGCCCAGCAGCTTGCCGAGTTCTCGCTCCATACGCTCGACCAGTTCGGCTTTGGGAAGCGAGCGGTCGGGCCATGCATCGCGCGGCTTCAGGATGACGAACGTGTCGGAGATGCTTGGGGGCATCGGGTCGGATGCAATCTCCGCCGTGCCGGTGCGCGTGAAGACGAGGTCCACCTCCGGCATTGCCTTCAGCGTGTTCTCGACGCGGAACTGCATCTCCTGGCTTTGCTCAAGCGATGTCGATGGAATGCGCAGCGCCTGTACCAGAACATCGCCCTCGTCCAGCGTGGGCGCGAATTCGCGGCCAAGCGCAACGAAAGCGAGGGCGCCGGCAACCAGTGCAACCCCAGCGGATGCTGCGATCGTGACAGGGCGTGTGACCGCCCAGCTCAGCAGAGGTTCATAGGCGCGGCGCGCAACGCGCTCCGAGCGCGTTTCGCCATGGCCCTTGGGTTCGCGAACGAGAAGGGCAGCCATCGCAGGGACGAATGTGAACGACAAAATGAACGCGCCGAGCAGCGCCAGCATCACTGTCGCGGCCATGGGGGCGAACATCTTGCCTTCCACGCCTTCGAAGGCGAGCAGGGGAGCGTAGACGAGCAGGATGATCGCCTGTCCGAACGCGGCCGGACGCGCCATTTCGCGCGTAGCGGAAGCCGCAACCCCGAGACGTTCGATTGCGCTCAGGTCGCGCTGCAGCTCGCCGCGCTTCTGCGCCAGTCGACGCAGCGTGTTTTCGATCACGACGACGGCGCCATCGACGATCAGGCCGAAGTCGAGCGCGCCGAGGCTCATCAGGTTTGCACTGATGTGGAACTGGTTCATCGCGGATGCGGCGAACAGGAAGGACAGGGGAATCACCATCGCGGTGATGATCGCAGCCCGGATATTTCCAAGCGCCAAGAACAGGATCGCGATCACCAGAAGCGCGCCGAGCATGAGGTTGTGCTCGACGGTCTGGATGGTCGCTTCGACGAGGTCGGTCCGGTCGAGAGCCGCGCGCACGACGATGCCATCGGGCAGGCTTGGGCCCATCTGTTCGAGACGGGCGCCAACGCGCTGGGCGACTTCGCGGCTGTTCTCGCCCTGAAGCATGAGGGCCGTGCCGATCACGACTTCCCGGCCATTGGAGCTGGCCGATCCAAGTCGTGGCGCGCGTCCGGCTTCGACCGTGGCGACATCCTGCACGCGCACGATCTGGCCGTTGCGCGTCAACACCGGCGTCTGCGCCAGCTCATCCATGTTGCGCAGCCGCGCATCGGCGCGGACGACATAGGCTTCGCCTGCGCGGCTGACATAGCCAGCGCCTGCGATGCGGTTGGCGTGTTCAAGCGCGTCAACCAGCTGCACCAGTCCGACGCCATAAGCGGCAAGTTTCGATGGGTCGGGGTGGACGCCGTATTCTTTCACATAGCCGCCGAGCACGTCGACGCCGGCGACGCCTTTCACGCTGCGCAATTGTGGCGCGATGATCCAGTCCTGGACCGTGCGAAGGTAAGTCGCCTTTTCCAGCGCCGTGGTCAGACGTTCACCTTCCCGCGTCACATAGATGGCGCCATCCTTGGTGATCTCCGGCGTGAACTCGACGGTCCAGATGTAGACTTCGCCGAGCCCGGTAACGACCGGGCCGGTCGTGGGTGACAGGCCCTCGGGAAGTTCTTGCCGCGCCGACTGAAGACGTTCGTTGACCAGGTTGCGCGCGAAATAGATGTCCGTCGCATCGGTGAACACGGCGGTGATCTGCGAGAAGCCATGGCGCGAAAGCGAGCGCGTTTCGGTCAGACCGGGCAGGCCGGCGAGGGCAGTCTCCAGCGGAAAGGTCACCTGCCGCTCGACCTCTTCGGGCCCAAGCGCGGGGGCGATCGTGTTGATCTGGACCTGCCGGTTGGTGATATCCGGCACCGCATCAATAGGCAGGCGCATCAGTTCACGCACGCCAAAGCCGGCGAGCAGCAACACAAGCAACAGCACGAGCCAGCGCCCGCGCACGGAAGCGTCAATGACACGGTTCAACATCAGTGATCGTGCTCCGCTTCGCCCTTGCCAAGCTCGGCCTTCAGCAGGAATGCACCATCTCCAGCGATCTGCTCGGCGCCCTGAAGCCCGCTGACGATTTCCGTGCGACCATTGCTGGCGCGCCCTGTGATGACGGGCACGGCGCGAAATCCTTCCGCGCTGGCCACAAAGACACTCGGCACACCGCCGATTGTCTGAACTGCATTGCTGGGCACGGTCAGCACGGTGCCTGCGCCGCCGACCAACCTGCCAGAGACAACAGCGCCGATGGGCGGCGCGACGCCAATGGCGCGCGCGCGCACGGTCGCCCATGTGCGCCAACGCCGCGCCGATATGCGCCCGCGCCAAAGGCGAAGGCTCATTGCGCAAGCGGTTGTCGTGGAAGTAGCGGATCTGGCCGATATCGGCCTCACCCGCCATCGCCAGCACGTAGAGCGCGTACGCAGCAGCGCGCGAACGCATCAGTTCAGTGGTGTCGTTCGAACCCGGCCAA
>CALMWO010000383.1 GCA_937873805.1 uncultured Hyphomonadaceae bacterium | reverse complement strand
TCCGGGTCGAACCGCACATTGCGGTTGTCGATGATCTCTTTTGTCGGCGTCACGTCATGGTTCGCCACCACGCTCGTGCGCTGCTTGTCGAACATCACCAGCGCATCGCCTGACGAGGCCACCACGAGATCGCACGCGATGATAACGTCCGCCGAAGCCGGCGGCGTCTTGCCCGCCTTGATGTCATCCGGGTTCAGCGCAAAGCGGACGTGAGACAGAACCGGCCCGCCCTTCTGCGCGAGGCCCGTCATGTCCAGCGTCTGCGAAGCCTTGCCATCGACATGCGCCGCCATGGCGAGCACAGCCGCCACCGTCGTCACGCCCGTACCGCCCACGCCCGTGAACACCACGTTCCACGCCTCATGGCCCAGCACCGGCAGCTTCGGCTGCGGAATGCCAGACACATCGAACTTCGCCGGAGACCGCTCGGTGTCCGACTTGCGATCGCCGCCCGTCACGGTGACAAAGCTCGGGCAGAACCCCTCGATGCACGAATAATCCGTGTTGCAGGTCGACTGGTTGATCTGACGCTTACGCCCGAACTCGGTTTCCACCGGCTCGACCGACAGGCAGTTCGACTTCACCGAACAATCGCCACAGCCCTCGCACACCGACTGGTTGATGAACACGCGCTTGGTCGGCGCCTCCATCTTCCCGCGCTTGATGCGGCGGCGTTTCTCCGTCGCACACACCTGATCGTAGATCAGCACGGACACGCCCGGCGTCTCGCGCAGTTCGATCTGTACTTCTTCCAGCTTCTTCCGATCGAAAATCCGCGTGCCTTCCGGCAGATCGGTCACGCTGGCATAGCGCGTCGGATCATCCGCCACGATCACGATGGTCTTCACGCCCTCGGCCTCAACCTGCCGCGCGATCTGCGGCACAGTCTGGCCAGATTCCACCTGCTGCCCGCCCGTCATGGCGACCGCATCGTTGTAGAGGATCTTGTAAGTCGCATTCACCTTGCCCGAGATCGCCGCGCGGATCGCCAGCGAGCCCGAGTGCGAATAGGTGCCATCGCCCAGGTTCACGAACACATGCTTTTCATCCGTGAACGGCGACTGGCCGATCCACGGCGTGCCCTCGCCGCCCATCTGCGTGTGCATGTCCGTCCGCCGCTCCGGCGTGAACGTCGCCATGTAGTGACAGCCGATCCCCGCCAGCGCCCGCGACCCTTCCGGCAAGGTCGTCGACGTGTTGTGCGGACAGCCCGAGCAGAAATGCGGCTTGCGCGTGTTGATCTGGTTCATGCCGGCCACAGCCTGCTGCGCGCCACGCACCTTCGCGAAATAAGCATCGGCCCGCGCCCGGTGCGGCCCGTCCGCCATCCGCCCCACCAGCGCCGCCGCGATATCCGCCGTCGCCAGCGATGCGATCTCCGACAGCAACGGCGCGCCATCACGATCCCGCTTGCCCTCGACAATCGGCCGCTCGCTGTCCGGCAGGTGATACAGCACATCCTTCAACTGCTGTTCGATCACCGACCGCTTGTGCTCGATCACCAGCACGCGCTCGAACCCGCGGCAGAAATTGCGGATCGCCGTCGGCTCCAGCGGCCACGGCATCGCGACCTTGAAGATCGACACGCCCAGGTCCGCCGCCTGCTCCGGCGACACGCCCATCGCGCCCAGCGCCTCATAGACATCGCGCGCAGCCTGCCCCGCCACCACAACGCCCAGCTTTTTCTGCTTGCCCGTCAACAGCGCGCGATCGAGCCCATTGGCCCGCACAAACGCCTGCGCCGCCGGAATCTTGAAATGCCGCAGCCGCGCCTCTTTCCCAAGCGGCGTGTCGCCAATGCGGATGCCCATGCCGCCCTCAGGCAGCACGAAATCCGTCGGCCGCACGAAATTGTAGCGATGCAGCCCCACCTCAACCACGGCGCCAGAATCCATCGTGTCCGCAAGGCAGATCATCGACGCCCACAGCCCCGAATACCGTGACAGCTCCCAGCCGATCATCCCGTAGTCGAGCACTTCCTGGATCGTCGCCGGCGCCAGCACCGGCATCTCCGCGTCGATCATCGCGAACTCGGACTGGCACGCGATGGTCGACGACTTCGCGTTCGGATCATCCCCGCACAGCGCCAGCACGCCGCCCTTGGGGTCTGTCCCCGCCATGTTCGCATGCTTGAACACATCGCCCGTGCGATCGACGCCCGGCGCCTTGCCATACCAGATGCCGAACACGCCATCGAACTTCGCGCCCGGGAACAGATGCGTCTGCTGCGAGCCCCACACGGCCGTCGCGCCCAGATCCTCGTTCAGCCCCTCCCAGAGCTTCACGTCATGCGCATCCATCAGCTTGGACGCCGCGCGGATCTGCTGGTCGTATCCCCCGAGAGGAGAACCCCTGTAGCCAGAGATGAAACCCGCCGTATTAAGGCCCGATTTCCGGTCGAGCCTCTTGCGGTCCAGCGGCAAGCGCACCAGCGCATGTATGCCGGTCATGAAGGCCCGGCCGCTCTCGAGCAGATATTTGTCGTCGAGGGAAATTCCACCGGATACAGGTGTGCCGTGCTTCAAGGCGTGCGCCTCCTGGTGGGGCTAGATATGGCCACGGCAAATATATTGCTCAATATCGCAGGAAGTATTTGCCATTCGGTGCGCAATCTGGCATGTCTACGGCAAGATTGATCTACAAACTCGACTAAGGACAGCAAAACATGGCCGCGGAACTCGACGCCATCGACGCAAAAATCCTAGACCTCATCCAGCGTGACGCCGCCCTCTCCGTGGCCGAAATCGCAGAGAAGGTCGGCCTGTCCTCCAGCCCCTGCTGGCGCCGCATCAAGCGCATGGAAGAACAAGGCATCATTGCCCGTCGCGTGACGCTACTCAACTACGACAAGCTTGGCTTGAACTTTGAAGTTGTGGCCAACGTCAAACTTCAGCTCCCGTCCCGCGAAAACCTCGAGAAGTTCGAGCAGGCCGTCCGCAAATGGCCCGAATGCATCGAGTGCATGACCGTCACCGGCGCCGTCGACTACGTCATGCGCATCGTCACGACAGACATGCACGCCTACGACGCCTTCCTGCGCGACAAGATCCTGGCCCTCGGCCTCGTCTCCGACATCCAGTCCCGCATCATCGTCAACATCGCCAAACGCACCACGGCAGCGCCACTGGGCCTGATCTCACCTTACGTCCCGACGCAGGACCGCTAAGGATCACCCGGACCCCGGCCGGAGCGCTGCGGACAACGCGTTGCCCGCTCGCCCCGGTGAAAGCCGGGACCCGGAGACACACCCACCACCCTCATCCCGAGATCAGGCGCGGACGCCGACCTCCGCGCCACCCATCACGATTTCGGCAACGCTTTCAGCAACTCCTCGGTCGTCATGACCGCGTGGGCATAGGTCGGCGCGTTCAGTTCCGCGGCTTGCATCGCTTCCTTGCTGAACGCAGCCGTTGCATCCTTCACCATCGTTACGTGATATCCCAACTCCATCGCGAACCGGCCCGTCGATTCAACGCAGGTGTTGGCGAGAAAGCCCACGACGATAACATTCCGGATGCCGTGCTGCTTCAGCTGCTGGTCGAGATCGGTGTTGGCAAAGCCGCTCTGCGCCCAATGCTCCTTGACGATTGTGTCGCCCGGCTTTGGCCCGAACTCGGCGTTCCATTCCGCGCCCCACGTTCCGTTCCCGAACAACATTGATGCGCCCGCACCCTTCTGACTTGAGGTGACGGCGTACCAGTTTTCGTAATCGCCCTTCTCCGCCTTGTGATGCGGGACGATGAACACCGGAACGCCCGCGCCCCGCGCCGCCGGCACAAGCTTCCTCATATTCTCGTAGAAGCCGACATCCGTCGCCGTCGGAAGCGTGCGTTGATACAGCTTCCCGCCTT
>CALMWO010000382.1 GCA_937873805.1 uncultured Hyphomonadaceae bacterium | reverse complement strand
CGGCATCCAGAAATCGTGCGACTGCTATTTCTATCGGGCGGCTGAACGCACCGGCATTGAGGCGATTGCCGATGTGGCGAAGCGCTTTGGCCTTGGCCACCGCTACGAGCTTGGTCTCACGGGCGGCAAGTCCGGCTCCATTCCGAACGATGCGTGGAAGCGCAAGGTGATCGGCGAGCAATGGTATGCCGGCGACACAATCAGCGCGGGCATCGGGCAGGGCTATGTGACGGCGACGCCGTTCCAGCTAGCCGTCATGTGCGCGCGCATTGCCGGTGGCGACAAGACGCCGGATCCGCACGTTATCATCAGCGGCATGAACACGCCTGACAACACGATCACGCCGATGGGCGAATTCAAGCCGGGCGTGCTCGAAGCCGTCCGCTCGGGCATGTTCGCGGTGACGTCCGAAGGCGGCGGTACGGCTATTCGCTATGGCGCGCTAGACGAGAAGAACGAGCTGCCTGCACCCTACACCGGTGCGCGGATGGCGGGAAAATCTGGGTCGGCCCAGGTGCGCGTCATTCTCGCGTCCGAGCGCAACTCGCGCGGCGAAGCCATCAAGAACGACAAGCTGCCATGGAAGCTGCGCGACCACGCGCTGTTCGTCGCCTACGCGCCGACTGACAAGCCGCGTTATGCTGTGGCTGTAGTGGTCGAGCACGGCGGCTCCGGCTCCAGCGTCGCGGCGCCGTTCGCACGCGATATTCTGGCTCACGCCCTCAAATACGATACCGGCGCACGCAAGCCGTTCGTTCCGCAGCAGCGCGAAGTCGCCGGTAGCGAGGCGAAGCCGACATGATCCGCCCGGAGGCGCAGCCGACATGATCCGCAAGGACTCGCTGCTCTACAAGCTTACGCAGCTGCACTGGTTTCTGCTGCTGACGATCATCGCTCTCGCGATGTTCGGCACGCTGGTGCTGTTCTCTGCGGGCTCGAGCGCGCACGACCTTGCGACGGGTCTTCTTCATATCGACGCCAGCTACGCGATTGCTCATGCTTCGCGCTTCCTGTTGATGCTTGGCGTTGCGCTCATTGTTGCGTTGCTGCCGCTGCGGTTGTGGGCGGCTGTTGCCTATCCCGCCTATGTGGTTGGCGTCATCATGCTGGTGATGGTCGATTTCGGCGGCGTCATCGTCAACGGCGCAGAGCGCTGGCTCCAGATCTTGCCGGGCTTCCGCCTGCAACCGTCGGAGTTCATGAAGATCGCGGTGCCGCTCGCGCTGGCGCGATATTATCACCAGTCCTTCTCGGCTGGGCGCAACAGCATCTGGGTCCACATCGTGGCGTTCCTGATGGTCGCGGTTCCCGTGGCGCTCGTGCTGCGCCAGCCTGACCTTGGCACCGCGTTGATGATTCTGGGCACGGGCTGCGCGGTCATCTTCTTTGCGGGTATCAGCCTGCGCGTTGTCGGCGCGATCGTGCTGCTGATCGCGCTGATGGTTCCCGTCGTCTATTTCTTCGCGCTGCACGACTACCAGCGCCAGCGCATCGAAACGATGTTCGATCCCGAAGCCGATCCGCTCGGCGCCGGCTATCAGTTGCAGCAGGGCCTGATCGCGGTCGGGTCGGGCGGTGTCGCCGGCAAGGGCTTCATGGAGGGCGCCCAGAAGGAGCTCGACTATATCCCCGAGCAACACACCGACTTCATCTTCACCATCGTCGCCGAGGAGTTTGGTTTCGTTGGCGCGCTGGTGATGTTGATCGCCTGGGGGGTCGCGCTGATCCAAGGCATGCAGATCGCCGGAAATTCCCGAAGTACCTTCGGGGGTCTCGCTGCGGCAGGCTTCGTGTCGACGCTGTTACTCTACGTGGTGATCAATATCGGTATGGTCATCGGCCTGCTTCCCGTTGTGGGCATTCCATTGCCGCTAATCTCGTATGGCGGCACGGTTATTGTCACAGTTATGATAGGTTTTGGGCTGTTGATGGCTGTACACCTCAACCGCGCGAACGATATGACCCTTCGCGGCATGTTCTGATTCCGGCCTCGCCGCCGGGCGGAAGCCGGGCTGGGACGGACGGAGCAGGGGCCACATGACCATCGCAGGACGCGTCGATCGCAAGAGCGAAACCTGGTCTTCCCGGTTCGGCTTCATCATGGCCGCGGTCGGATCGTCGGTCGGGCTCGGCAATATTTGGCGCTTCACCTACATGACCGGCGAGAATGGCGGCGGCGCGTTCGTCATCGCCTATCTCGTCTGTCTCGCTCTGATCGCATTCCCGCTGCTGGCCGCCGAATACGCGATCGGCCGCAGTTCGGGCCACGCGGCCGTTGAAAGCGTGGACGCGACT
>CALMWO010000381.1 GCA_937873805.1 uncultured Hyphomonadaceae bacterium | reverse complement strand
TTCAATTTCGGCCCGCCGCCTGAAAATCCCGATGTGCCGAAGGGCGCCTACGCCATGCGCGGCACATACGACCCCGCCACGCGCCGCATGAAGCTTGAAGGCGAGCGTTGGCTGAAGCAGCCCATCGGCTATGTCATGGTCGGACTGGATGGGAAGGTGGCGCAGACCGGCGAAAATATCACCGGCTACATTCCTGATCTTCTCGGCTGCACGGACTTCGAAGTTCGCCGCACAGCCGAGCTGATCGGATGAAGGGCGTCAGGCTCGCCGCACAAGCGATAGCACGACGAGGATAACCACGGCGCCGATTGTGGCGTAGAGAATGCTGGTCAGCAGCGGCTCTCCCGTCGAGAAGCCAAGCCCAGCTTGTGGCAGCAGCCACGAGGCCAGCAGCGCGCCAAGAATACCGATCACGATATTGCCGATCAGGCCAAAGCCCGCGCCTTTGACAATGACGCCGGCCAACCAGCCGCCGATTGCGCCGATAAGCAGCGCGATCAGAATACCTTCAAGTGTCATGATAATTTCCCCGAGGCGCCAATCGCCCCCATTTTACTCAAACGTCCTGCTGCGGTCATCGTTCCCATCAGGGCGCCAGCCGCCGCGCGCCTGCATCAAAAGAGGAACGAGGCAGTCTGCGAACCGTTGCTTTCCCGAATCCAGATTTGGGGAATGACGCATGGTCCTGAGCACAACGTCGCTTCTTCTCATTGTCGTGCTGCTGGTCCTTGTGCTCGGCACTGTGCCGTCATGGTCCCACAGTCGCAGCTGGGGTTACGCACCGTCAGGCACGCTCGGCACGATCCTCGTCATCGTGCTGATCTTCGCCTTGCTCGGCTATCTCTAGACCTTGCGCACAGGCGGCACTTTCCACGATCGGTTCCTCAGCTCGGCCCTCGGCAGGTAGGCCCGCAACGATAGGCGTATCGTGTCCGCCGCTGCTGGCAGCCAGTTCGCAGCCAATGCCCCGGTTGGTTGCTCGCGCTGGATCAGGATATCGATCGAGCCATCCGCGTTCTTCACCAGCCCCGCCGTGCGATCTCCGACCGAGAAGCGGTTGATCGGGTTCTGCACCAGGAAGAAGCGTCCATCCGCTTCCGCCTGATACATCGTCAGAGACCAGAACGCGTCAGCCGGCACGCCGCCGACCGGAATTCGCCACACATACTTGTTCGCGCCGTTCAGCGCAGCGCCGATCTCGTCCGTGGTCGCCTGGAAGTACATCGCCTCTGCTTCCGGCAGCGCCGCCAACCCGCCCAGCGCAATCGTCGCGCGCAGATAGTCGCTCGCCGAAGCCTCTCCGACGCCCTTCTCCTGATAGCCCCACCCATTCACGACCAACTCGCGGAAAATGAATTTCTCTTTCAGCTTGGCGAGGCCTTTCGGGAGGTAAGCATTCCACATCGCGATCAGCTCTGCAGAAGGCGTCGCCCCTGCGCCGATGCCGACCTTGGCAAAATTCCCCGCCCGGGCGGTGTGACCCAGCCCGCCCGGCGAACGCGCCAGCATGTCGTTCACCACCGCAAGGAAGTTCGCCGCATCCTCGGAGCTCGTGCATTTCACTCCGAACGGTTTCGGCGCACCCACGCTCAGCGGCTTGATCCTGATCTTGTCCTGCACGGCCTTCGCAGCGGCGAGGTCGCTCGGCCCCTCAACCACCACGCGGCCCAGCATCCACACATCGTTGGTGGACGAGCGGAACACGGTCACGCCCGCTGGCGCAGTTCCCGTCCATTGCGGCCCCACGACCCAGAACGCGCCGCCCTGGCCCTTGGTCAGCCGCGTTCCGATCCCGGCAAAGTTGTCCGAGAACGCATCCATGAACGTGATGTTGAAATACCGTCCCGTCTCGGTCGGCGCGGTCACCTCGATCGGCCCGCCTGAAAGCTCCAGCTGCGCCGAAGAATAGACCGTGTCGTTGTTCGGCGCCGTGATCTGCCGCGACGTGTGATCGGAAAGAACAGCCCGCCCGCCCAGCTTGTTCAGGCCCGGCAACTGCGCCCGGTTCTGTCCCGTGCGTGCAATCTCATAGAGCGGGAAGGCGTAGAAGAACGCCGCTTCGATCCCTGCCTCGTTCGCGTCTACCGGCCCGGCTATCGCTGCTGTCTGGCATCCCGCCGCCCCCAGAACGCCAACTGCGCTCATTCCCCAAAGCACATCCCGCCGACGCATGAATTCCTCCGCGATACCGATCAGTACCATTGTGCGATCCACCCAT
>CALMWO010000380.1 GCA_937873805.1 uncultured Hyphomonadaceae bacterium | reverse complement strand
CGTTGGCTTACCGTCTTTCAGACGCTGCACGCGCTGCGATCCTTCCGATCTTCCGCACGGCTGCGGCTTCCAATCCCCAGAACAAAGACCTGAGCGGGTTCGACCCAGTGACCGAGGCCGATCGCGCGTCCGAGCGGGTGATGCGCGAGATCATCACCGCCGAACGTCCTGACGATGGCATCGAAGGCGAGGAGTACGGCTCCACGCCTGGAACGTCCGGCCTCACCTGGTATCTCGACCCGATCGACGGCACGCGCGCCTTCGTCGCCGGCCTGCCGTCCTGGTGCGTGCTGATCGGGCTGGTGAAGAATGGCAATCCGATCCTCGGCATCATCGACCAACCCTGGCTGGACGAGCGCTATGTCGGCGTCGGCGATGAAGCCTGGCTCGACTGCCGTGGCGCGCGCACGAAGCTGAAGACCCGCGATTGCCCGCAACTTACGCAGGCCGTGCTCTCGACCACGGATCCCTTCATCCTGACACCGCCCGAACGCGGCGCGTTCGAGCATATTCGTGCGACCGCCCGTCTCACTCGCTATGGCCTGGACGCCTACGCCTATGCCCGTCTTGCCGCCGGCACGATCGACATGGTGATCGAAAGCGGGCTCAAGCCCCACGACGTGGCGGCACTGTTTCCGGTCATCGAAGGCGCGGGCGGCGTGGTGACGGACTGGCGAGGCGGCCCAGCGCAGCTGGGCGGGCAGATCGTCGCCGCTGCGAACCGGACTATCCTTGATGAAGCGCTGATCTCTCTGCGGCGCTCGGCCCTCTGATCCGACAGGAAACGCACATGACCCCGGTCCTTCTCAACGCCGCGCGCGCCTTCGCCATGGTGTCTTTCTCCGATGGCAATCTTGCCCCTGCCGAACAGCAGCGTTTCGCGAAGATTGCCAGTCATGACCCCCTGCTCAACCATCACGGCCATGCCGAGATCGCAGACGCCTGGGCGGAAGCATCCCGCGAAGTTCACGCCACCCAGAGCTTCGGAACGGTTCTGGTCACCCTTCGCACCGAAGTCACCGAGGCGGCCGAAAAGGCCCTGATGATGCGTATCGCGCAGGCAGCCGTCGTGGCGGATGGCAAGCTGGAAGCCCAGGAAAATGTGGCCGTCAGGACACTCGCCGAAGCACTCGGACTGGATGCCGGCAAGTATTGAACGGCGAACCGGAACAATTTCAGACCCCTCCCGTTATTCAATCGGGTTGTCGGGAGGGCTGAATGCGACCGCGCGCTGGAACATTACCCGTAACGCTTGAACCGCAGCTCGTCGTCGAGGTACTCAGCCTCGCCCGTCAGCATGACGACATGCTCAAGGAAGCCCGTCAGGATCTTTTTCGGGCTGAGACCAAGCTGAACGTTGAGCGTCGCTGGAAGTGGCCGATCCGCCTGGGCTGCGTTGGCGTGGGCGTCGGCGGAGTCGTTGCTTTCCAGAACGAAACATTGATGGCGGCGAGTGCTGACTTCTTCCGCTCGATGGGAGCGACAATCACCAGCGCAGGCTACACTGGCCTTATCGGGCTGGTCGTCTTCGGCGCAGTGATCTATGGCGCGGTCTGGCTGATCCGCCGGGCGATACAGGGACCGACGCCCGAACAGACGGCCCGCAAACTTATGGAACAGTTCGCCGACAAGAATGGCGTCGCTGCCTATGTGTTTGCCGGGGAAGATACACCGGAAGACGAAGCGGCTTCGATCGGGGCCCTGACACGGCCGGAGAACAAGACCTTTCGCCAGCGCCGCCTGAACCAGTCCAATCGTACCCTGTCGTCGTCGCTGACGCGCCTGCTCAACCGTACAGGCGGCGATGATCAATCTCCGCTGCTGCATTAGGCAAAGAGATCAGATCTTCGCGCGGCTGCACATATCCTCGAACGCCTTCCAGAACTGGTCGCGGCGTTCGTCGGTTTCCATCAGGATTTCGTGCCCGGCGCCCTGCACGTTGATCACTTTACCGGCCTTAAAATTCCGCGCGAGCTCCCGCTGGGCTGACTTCTTCACCACCGTCTCTTCCGACGCCACGGCGACCAGCACGGGCAGATCGTGCAGCGCATTGAGCGCATTCGGGGCGAACAGGCTGCGGAACGCATTCAGCGCCGAGACAACCCACGCAATGGTCGGTTCGCCCAGCGCAAGTTTGGGTTCGGCTTCAACGAGACGGCGATAGAGCTGCCAGCGCGGCTCGTAATGCGTGAGCTGGTTGTTCTCGAATGTTTCGTCCGGCTGGGGCGGGCGCGCCTGCATCGCGCCGGCGCCAACCGCGCGCATGGTGCGGCCATACCAGCGCTGAAAGAACCAGATCGGAATACCCCACATCGGCGCGGAGAAGGCCGCCGCGGCGACCGTGAGCTTGCGTTCGGCCAGCGCCTCAAGCGCGATCGTGCCGCCCATCGAGTGCGCCACGACGACCCATGTCTTCGGCGCGCGGCGTTCGATCTTCGCAAGGCCGCGTATCAGTGCGTCGACATACCAGTCGAAACTCTTGATGTGTCCGGCCATCGCATTCTTGAGCGGGCGCTCGGAGAGGCCTTGTCCCGGCCAGTCGAAGATCACGACGGCGAAACCGCGCTCCTGAAGATCGCGCGCGACCTCGAAATACTTCTCGATGAATTCGGTGCGGCCCGGGCATACGATGGCGAGGCCGCGCGTCCTGACGCCATTGTCCTTTGGCTCGGGCGCATAGAGCATCCGAAGGCGCAGGCCGCCCCTGCCCTCGTACCAGATCACTTCCGCGCCTTGCGGCGGCGGATTATCCGGCAGGAGGACAAGGTCGGCTTTGCCAGTCTGGCTCTGGCCACCCTCAGTCTCTGAGGCGCCATCGCCCATGGCGGTTACTTCAGTTTGGAGAACAGCGACTGGAGCTTCATCGCAACGCCCATGTCGCCGGCGACTTTCAACTTGCCTTGCATGAAGGCCATGGTCGGATCGAGCGCGCCCTGAGCGAGCTTGAGGAAGTCGTCGAAGCCGACCGTGACGGTGGCGTCTGCCGCGCCGTCTTCGTTGGAGGCTTTGCCAGCGGCGCCGTCGATCAGGAGTTTGCCGACGGAACCGAAGTCAAACTTGACCTTCTTGTCGAAGCCCGTGCCGCCAGCGAGGGCAGCCTGCACTTTTGCGGTGACGTCGTTGAGATCCATGTCCGGCTCCTGGGAGATAGCGTTGCACCCTTGTCGCGCGTTGCGGGGCGCGGTGCAACCTTGGGCAGAACCCCGAAAACCGCTCGCGAAGGCGAAGGCGTGCAGCTAGGGTTTTCAGGCTACGGGAGGCAACATGAGCTGGAAAAGCCATATCGAGGAACTGCGCGCGCGCGAGCGGCTGGCCGAGCAGATGGGCGGCGAGGAGCGCGTCGCCCGACAGCGCAGCATGGGCAAGCTGACCGTACGGGAACGGGTGGCGTTCCTGGCTGATCCGGGAAGCTTCCACGAGGTTGGCAAGATTGCGGGCAAGGCAGAATACGGGCCCGACGACGCGATCGCGGAGTTCCTGCCTGCCACCATGGTATTCGGACGCGCGACGCTCGATGGCCGGCCGGCTGTGATCCTTGGCGATGACTTCACCGTTCGCGGCGGGGCTTCGGATGCATCGATTGCGGGCAAGATGCTGATGGCCGAACAGATGGCCAATGAGTACGGCATGCCGATCGTTCGGATGATCGATGGCACGGGCGGCGGCGGTTCGGTGAAATCGCTGGAGACCAACCCGCGTACTTACATTCCGACCACGCCCGCATGGGAATGGCTGGTCGCCAACATGCAGCGTGCGCCGGTGGTGTCGCTGGCGCTGGGACCTTGCGCGGGTCTTGGCGCGGGGCGCGTGGCGGCGAGCCATTTCTCGGTGATGGTGAAAGGGCTGAGCCAGGTGTTCGTTGCTGGCCCGCCGGTGGCGAAGGCGATTGGCGAGATCGTCGACAAGGAAGGACTCGGCGGGTGGGAAATTCAGGGGCGCAATGGCGTTGTCGATAACGTCGTGAATTCGGAGCACGAAGCGTTCGCGCAGGCGCGTCGGTTCCTGTCTTACATGCCATCCAACTCGGATGAACTGCCACCGGTTCTGCCGAGCGAAGACGATCCGCAGAGGAAGGAAGACTTCCTGCTCGATATCGTGCCGAAGGATGGCAAGACGCCTTACATGCCGCGGAAGATCATCGAGGCGGTTTGCGACAAGGGCTCCTTCTTCGAGATCGGCGCCCTGTGGGGCCGACAGGTTGTGACCGGACTGGCGCGCATTGACGGACATCCGGTGGCGATTCTCGCGGGCGATCCGTTCTTCCTCGATGGCGCGTGGACGGCGGATGCCTGCGACAAGGTCGTGAGGCATTTCGATCTGGCGGATACGTTTCACCTGCCGATCATTCACTTCGTCGATTGCCCCGGCTTCGCGGTGGGTGTGAAGCACGAGAAATCGGGCGTGACTCGCAAGGGCGTGCGGGCGATGGCGGCGGTTTATCAGACGCAGGTGCCGATCCTGCCGGTTGTGATCCGCAAAGCCTATGGGCTTGCAGGCTCTGCGATGTTCAATCCGACGCGGACGCGGTGGCGGTATTGCTGGCCTTCGGGGGATTGGGGCTCGCTGCCGATGGCGGGTGGAATCGAGGCGGCTTACAAGCGGCAGCTTGAAGGGTCGGCTGATCCTGAGGCTGAGCTGAAGGAGCTCTATCGCAAGTTCGAGGCGATGCGCTCGCCCTTCCGTACGGCGGAGGCGTTCATTGCCGAAGAGATCATCGATCCGCGCGACACGCGGCCATTGGTAGTGGACTTCGTTCGCCATGCGTATCGCGCGCTGAAGACGGGGCCGCGCAGTTTCGGAATGCGGCCTTAGAAATGTATCACGGGGGGGACGAATGAAAGCTCCAAAGCCAAACAAGACAAAATCAAGCAGACTTTTCCTTGTGAACCTAATCTGGGGGAAGGTAGTCGCAATCATCGCGGTGGCGATCAGCCTTCTCGCCGTGGCGAAATCCGCAGGCGTAGCTGATGCACAAGGCTTTGTTCTTCTAATCCTCGATTCCTACAGATCGCTGGTCGATCTGGTTTTTGGTTTTCTGTTTGGGTGGATAACGATCTGGGGCTTTGAGCTCGACCCAGTGGAGCGCCAGCTTCTGCCATTGCTCGTGATCACGGTATCAGGCGTATCGGCATGGCTTTCACGGCCGCTTCATCAACTGGCCCTGCTGGGCATCGCGGTGCTCATTTCGACTCTAGTCTTCGGCTTCCTCATTACGGGACTGGATGTCTCGGCACTCGCACTTGGGTTGGGAGCTATTGTCCTGTTGCCGGTCTATGTTTTGTACCAAGTCCACTACGGCACGAGGATCGAGCTGCCGTTCCCCATGCCTTGGCCGAATTTTTTCGTAGAAGCAGGCCTGAATAGGTCAATGAACTTTGCCGGCCTGATAAACTTGATCGTGGGCGAGCACGAAATTCACGTCAACATGGCGGGCTTCAAGCTCACAGTCAGAATGATCGTGGAATATTTCATCACCGTTGCGTCCGCGTTTGCTTTGATACTGATTTTTATAGGTGCTGGACTAGTGACCTTGTTCCCTTCGTCGCCCTAACGGGCTTTCGGGATGGAATCGTGAGTGCGTCTCACGGTGTCTTCGCCATCCATGCTTCGGCGACGTCGAGGATTTCGGCGAGGACTTCGGGGTCCTTGCGGCCGGTCTTGGCGGGGACGTGGAAGGAGTGGTCGGCGTGTTCGACGAGGTGCAGTTTGGCGCGCTTGCCGAGTTTGCTGACCATGGGCTTGAGGAGGTCGAGATCGGCGAACTCGTCTTTTGTGCCTTGCAGGAAGAGCATGGGGATCTTGACGCCTGAGAGATGTTCCGCGCGGTCGACGCCGGGTTTGCCGGGTGCGTGGAGTGGCCAGGCGAAGAAGACGAGGCCGGTGACTTTCGGCATGGGATCGGCGGATTGCGCCTGCGATGTCATGCGGGCGCCGAAGGAGCGTCCGCCGGCGAACAGGGGGAGATCGCCTGCGAGCTTGCCCGCATCAGCCATGGCCGCGCGGGTGGCGGCTTGCGCGATGGAGGGGTTGTCCGGGCGTTTCGAGCCGCATTCCATATAGGGGAAGTTGTAGCGCAGCACGGCGATGCCGCGCGCTTCGAGGCCGTCTGCGGTGGCGGCCATATTCTTGTGCGTCATGCCGGCCCCTGCCCCGTGAGCGAGAACGAGCACGGCCTTGGCGACTTTTGGCTTCTGCCAGAGGGCCGAGACGGTGGAGCCGTCTGGCAGTTTGAGCGTGCGTTCTTTCGCGCTCATTGCGCAGGCGGGGCGACGGGCGTGGCTACGGCCGGCGCGGCTGGCGCAGCCGCGGGGACAGGCTTGCGGAAGCGGAGCGTCATGCGGTCGCTTTCGCCGATGGCCGTGTACTTCGCCTTGTCATAGCCGGTTCCCTCGGGCGAGCCCGGCTCCGGCTCGCGCAGGTTGGGCGGCAGCATCCACACGCCGAGCGGATGATCGGCATTGTCTTTGGGGTTGGCGTTGATCTCGGACGATTCTTCCAGAACGAAGCCGGCGTTCTGCGCGAGCTGCACAACATAGCTTTCGAGGACGTAGCCGGTTGAGGCGGTGAGATCCTGGTCGCGCGCAGACGGAAGGCGATGTTCCTCGACGCCGAGGACGCCGCCGGGCTTCAGGGCGCGGAAAGCATCCGCAAAAATCTTGTCGGCATAACCGCCCGCCATCCAGTTATGGACATTGCGGAATGTCAGCACCGCATCGGCTGTCCCGTCTGGCGCAAGGCCAGTGCTGGCGCGCGAGCCGACCGTGAGTGTTATGTCGCCGTACGTTTCGGGGTGATCGACGAAGGCGGCCTTGTAAGCATCGACGTTCGCCTGCGCATTGGCGGACGTGGTCGGATCGACATGCCCCGCATAGAGCTTGCCGCCGCCGGACTTGAGCCAGGGGCCGAGGATCGCTGTGTACCAGCCGCCGCCCGGCGCGATTTCAACCACGGTGTCGGTGGGCTTCACGCCAAAGAAGGTGAGCGTTTCGATAGGGTGGCGCCACTGATCACGCGCTTTTTCCGCTTCAGTGCGCCAGTTGCCCGCGACAGCGCCTTCGAGTCCGCCGGGCGACGCAGCTTCTGCTGCAACGGCCGGCTCCGTGCCGGCAGGCGCCGCTCCAGTGTCGCCGCAGCTCGCCAGCAGAGCGAAAGCGGCGAGAGCAAAGAGCGCGCGGCCTGTTTTCATGGTCGGTTCCCGTGTGCAGCAGGCTGATTTCAGACCTTATTCCCGGCAGTGACATTATCCATTCGGGATCACTTGACCACCCGGGAGTGCATTCCCAACTCGAATGTCGAGGCGCTGCAATCGCGGGCCTTGGAGACCGAGGTGTTGGCCATGAGGCAACGCCGCGAACGGTCTTCGATATGAACCGGCGGAACCCTGAACGGTCCCGCCCTGTTGCTTGAACAAGGACAGACCATGAGCACGTTTGATTTTTCCCCCCTTTATCGCACCGTCGTCGGCTTTGACCGGCTGGCCAGCATGATCGACACCGCAGCCCGGCTTGATGGCGCGCAAGGCTATCCCCCCTACAACATCGAACAGTCCATCGAGGACGAGAACGCCTATTCGATTGAACTCGCTGTCGCGGGCTTTGCCGAAGGCGATCTCGATCTTGAAGTGAAGGAAGGCCAGCTGATCGTTCTCGGCAAGAAAGACGGCGCCGAAGCGAACCGCAAATTCCTGCATCGCGGCATTGCGGAGCGCGGCTTCATCCGCCGCTTCCAGCTTGCCGATCACGTCGTGGTGAGCGGCGCCGCGCTGAAGAACGGCCTGCTGCGCATCGAGCTGAAGCGTGAGCTTCCCGAAGCTAAGAAACCGCGCAAGATCGCGATTGGTGACGCAACGTCGCCGCAGGTGATCGAGGGCGGCGCGACGAAAATCCGTCCGGCTTCGGCTGCTTGACGGAGAGCTCTTGAAAACCAGACTGATCATTCCGATCTGATCATCTGGTTGAAAGACCCGGCGGTGAGCCGGCCGGCCCTCTCCCTCCCCCCGGATGGGCTAGCCTGGATCCTGCCAAAGAGAAGCGGCGCACTCCCAACGGAATGCGCCGCTTTTTCTTTTTTGGAGTTTCCGCCGGCGTAAGAGCTCCGACGTCAGAGCGAGGTGGGCAGCGTCGCCATGAATTGCTCCCACGCACCTTGCGGCGCCTCGGGCCAGAACAGGCAGACAATCGCAATGCCGGCGAGCGCGCCGCCAAGGTGAGCCCCATGGCCAATGCCGTCGCGCATGTTGCTGCGCGAGGCCCATGCGGAAAAGACAATGTAGCAAAGTGCGAAGACGCCGAGCGGCATCGGCAATGCGAAGAACAGGCGGATCTCTGCGAAAGGATAGAAGACGGCAGCGGCTGTTGTGATGCCCGACACTGCGCCTGAAGCGCCAAGGGCCTTGTAGTTCATATCGCGGAAGTGATCCATGTACGTCCAGGCGGACCCAGCCAGCAGCGCGGCGAAATAGATCACAAGGAAGCCGAACGTCCCGGTCGTGAACTCGAGATACGGGCCCATGAAATAGAGGGCCAGCATGTTCATGAAGAGATGGAACGGGTCGCCATGGATGAAGCCGGACGTGACGGCGCGATACCATTCCTTGTTCCGGCGCATGCGGCCGATGTCGTAGAGCAGCTGGTCGACCAGCTTCGCATTGTTGAACGCTGCAATCGAAATGACGACGTTCGAGACCAGCAACGCCAGCGTTGCCGGCGAGCGTAGCAGGATCTCGATCTCGTTCATGGCGCGCGCTCCGGACGGGCGTCAGTCTTTGTCGTCTGCATCCGGGGCAGTGTCGTCGGAGGCAGCGGAGACGGCGTCTTCACCGGCTTCGTCACTAGCATCATCAGAGCCGGCGTCATCGCCCGAAGCGTTGTCGTCGCCTTCCTGATCGGAACCGGCGTCAGCGGATACGCCCTCGCCTTCGGCGCGGTTGCGGCCACCACGGCGACGGCGGCGACGCTTGCGCTTGCGGCCTGCGTCTTCACCGGCCTCGCCATCGCGCGGCTGTTCGCTGCTGGCTTCGGAGACTTCCGTGGTTTCGTCCTCGGCGGTGTCGCCTTCAGGCGATTCCGTGCGGACCGGGCGCGCGTCCTGCTTCTGGTCGGGGCGCTGATCCTGGCGCGGCGGACGCTGCAGGAAGACGGTGGCGGCGGTTTCGTCCGTGAACGCCTTCAGGGCTTCGATCGCCTGGCCCGTCACGAACTTGCGACGCAGCTCGCGGAAGGAGCGTGCGGCCGAGCGCAGCGGAGCGAGCGTGAGCTTGTCCTTGCCGAGCGAGACGTCGAATGTCTCGGCGCCGGCGAGCGAGTTCTCGAGGTTCTCGGCCGCCCACGGCAGGAAGAAGGCCGCGAGATCATCGGCGAAGATCGGCGCAAGCGTTTCCTTGAGATCGTCGAGCGCCGCGAACGGGCCGGAGGCTGTCGGCGCAGACATGAACTCGCACCATTTGGCGACGAACTCACCGTCCTTCTCGATGATCTTGGCGGGCGTCGGATCCTTCATCATCTGGATGAGCTGTCCGGCAATCGCGAAGTCGCCGATCGAGGGACGGTCGCCGAAGATGAAGAGGTGCTTCTTCAGATGGTCGTCGAGCAGCTTGATGAACTTCTTGAACGACTTCTCGACCACGGGACCAAGCTCGCCATCGAGCTGCATGGTCTTGAGCTGGCCGGTCATCGTCTCGATGGCGAGGTCTTCGGTCGCCTTGCGTTCGCCGGGAGCGCCCGAGGGATAGTATTCCTCGATCGAGCGCTGGGCGGCGAGGCGCTGGTCCTTCTTGCGGGTCCAGCGGTAGTGGAAGGCGGCCTTGGCGAGCCACACATCCGCATACTCTTCCAGCACGCAGGCAAGGAAGGCCAGCGCGGGATCCGCGGGCGTGGCGGAGGGTTCGGGGCTGTCTGCCTCGAGCGCTTCCATCATCGGCGTGGTGTCGTGGACGGCAAAGCCCGACGACGTCACCAGAACGGGCAGCGTGCCGAAGCGCGAAAGACGCTTCAGTTCATCCTCGGTTTCCGCCGTGCGCGGCACCCAGTCGAAGGCGAACGCCTTGTACTTCAGGTAGGACCGCATCTTGGTGGAATAGGCCGAGGTCTCGGCGCCGAACAGGCGATAGGACATTCATGTCTCCGGAAAGCGCGCGGAAACTACGCGGGATGACCTTCAGCTTCAACCGCTGATTGCGCACGAAAAGAGCTGGTTTTCCTTGATAATCAGGCGCTTTCGCGGACCAGACGCCGCATGGCCGCCGAACCGCGCCAGTTCAGGCTGTTCACCGGGAGACTGAAGGAAGCTTTGCAGCGCTCAATACGCGCCAAACCGGCCTTGGTTAGCGCGGCGTTTATCGTCCCAATTCAGGGGTCCGATTTAATCGTTTTCCCACGCCTTTTTGTGACGATTGGCGACGGAGAAGGGGTCGGCAGGAGACTGCCGCGTGACGTGGATGGACACTGAAAGCGAAAGCTCTGGCGGGCTCAATCTCGCCAATCGTATTCGTCGCCTGGCCAGCGGACGGAACACGATCGACATCGCACAATTCCAGTTCATCGGACTGGACGACATTCGCGCATCCTATGGCGAACGCTGGAACGAAAAGCGCGATCGCGTCGCGCAGATCGCCCGTCAGTTCATCTCAAAACGCATCGCAGCGGAAGACGTGCTGATCGCCGGCGCGGATGGGTTCCTGCTGGTCTTCGGCACCTTCACCGGCGTTCTGGCCGACGCCGCGGCCCACCGCATCTCGAAAGAGCTCAACACCTTTTTTCTCGGCTCGCCCGATCTCGACGACATGCAGGTCGAAACGCAGCACCAGTCCATGAGTGTCGATGATTTCGCCGTCGCATTCGGCGCCATGGTCGCGAACGCCAAAGACATTCCCGCCGCTTTCCCCCACCCCGCCGCGCCGCCGGAAATTCCGATGGGTTATACGCCCGTCTGGGATGCACAGCGCGGCGCGCTTTCGACCTTCTTCATTTCGCCGCTCGATCCTGCCACGGGCTGGCCGATGGACTGGGACTTCGCCAGCCACCGTCACACCGACATGGACGAGCTGAAGCTGAAGGCTTCCGAAGAGGCGATGCGGACGCTTTTCGCGACCGGCAAGAAGGCCCTCGTCGGCGTGGCCCTGCACGTTTCCAGCCTCAACAATCAGCAGAGCCTGTCGCGCCTGATGGCCGTCATCTCCAAATTCGATCCGGCGCTTGCGCGTTATCGCGTGATCCGTGTGAGCTGCGTCGAGCCTGGATATCCGCGCATCTATCTCGAAGACATTCTGCGCGTGCTGAAACCACACATCCCCCACGTCGCGATCGGGCTGAACTGGGCCGAGCCCGATGTCGCGTCGGTGCTGAAGCTTCAACCGGCGGCGATAGGCTTCTCGCTTGCAGCCGGCGCGCTGGGTCCACACGGGCCCAAGACAGATGCGTATGCGCGGATACTTGCGAGCATCGAACAGTCCCATCACCACGGCGTATCCGTCGGCGTCGAGGGCGACATCCAGCCAGCGCATGCCCGGCGTTTCACGCAGGATGGCGTGAACCATATCTGTTCGCCACGCATCTGGCCGCTACGGCGCGCCCTGCCCGCAGCGGAACTCTGGCCTGCCGCGCGCCTCGGCGCTGAAGTAATGACCGAAACAGCCGCCTAGGCGCCGCAGCCGAATTCCGCCCGTCGCGAGGCGCGTTGCGTCCACTTCTGGCGACTGACGCACAAAGGCAGCCGCACTGCTTCCGGCATGTTGCGGGGATACGATAAACTGATAGGTTTCCGGCGCTGCGCGGGGTTGGCTGTGCGGCGAATAATCAGAGGACGGAGACCTCCCCATGAAAACAGCGATCACACTCGCGGCTGTTGCGCTGGCCCTCGCCGCGCCGGCATTTGCGCAGGACAAGAGCACGCTCGACTACGTCACCACCAAAGGCACGGTCATCAAGGCGAATGCACAAGGCACGGACCTTGAGCTGCCGATGGCGTACAAGGCCGACGGCACCTACACGACCAGTGCGATGGGCCAGGAGATTTCCGGCAAGTGGCGCATCGACGGCGACAAGCTCTGCACCGTCAACTCGATGAGCCCGAGCGA
>CALMWO010000379.1 GCA_937873805.1 uncultured Hyphomonadaceae bacterium | reverse complement strand
GCTGCGCTTTGCTGGAACTTGCCGAAGGGTGCAGCGGCGACAACAGACCCGATTGCCCGATACTTAGTGGATTGGCAGAAATGCATCCGCGGTAATCGGGCTCCGTCTACTTAGCCGGCCCGTATCTCCCTATGCAACTTTGGCTTCGCTTCCAGCCTTAATACGATTGGCTTGTCCGTGATGAAGCCGGCTGATTGGGCACCAGGGCATCTATTGAGGCAAGGATTTCGGCCGAGGCATTGATGGGCTGACCGGCCTCGATCCGCTCCGAATAGCGGTCGACCAGTTGATCGACATGCGGGCGCAGAAGCACGGTGAAGCGCACTAGTTCTTCCACCACGTCAACAATGCGATCGTAATAACTGGAGGACTTCATCCGCCCGCTCTCGTCGAACTCGGTGAAGGCCTTGGCGACGCTCGACTGGTTGGGGATGGTGAACATCCGCATCCATCGGCCGAGAACGCGCAAACTGTTCACGCTGTTGAAGGACTGCGAACCGGCCGAGACCTGCATGACCGCAAGGGCGCGGCCCTGGGTTGGGCGCATGCCTTTGAATGCCAGCGGCAAGTGGTCGATCTGCGATTTCATGATCCCGGTGATCTGACCATGCCGTTCCGGGCTGCACCAGACCTGACCTTCGGACCAGAGCGAATGCTCGCGCAGTTCGTGAACCGCCGGATGATCATCGTCCTGGACCTGATCGGGCATCGGAAGATCTGCGGGATCGAATATCCGCGTCTCGCAGCCGAAGAACTCGAGCAAGCGCGCGGCCTCTTCAACCACGAGCCGGGAATAGGATCGTTCACGCAAGGAGCCGTAAAGCAGCAGAATGCGCGGCGGCGGATCGAGCTCTCCCAGCCCCAGCGCCGGGCGGCGATGGACGTATTCGGGCTTTAATGCCGGCAGATGCTCGACGTCGGCAAGAGAACGAAGATGGCGATATTCGGACATAGTTGAAGAATGGCTCCGTCAAACAGAACGGGGAGCTAGCAGAATGACCGCGGCTCCGATGATGCAGATCACGGCACCGGTGATATCCCATCGGTCAGGTTGCTGACGCTCGACAACCCAAAGCCACAGCAATGAGGCCATCACATAGATGCCCCCATAAGCCGCATAGGCCCGCCCGGCCGCATCGCTTTGCGAAAATGTCAGCAGCCACGCGAAAATGAGCAGCGACAGCCCTCCGGGCAAAAGCCACCAAGCCGATTTGGCAAGCCTGGCCCAAGCCCAGAAAGCAAAGCAGCCGGCAATCTCAAAAAAGGCTGCGGCCAGGAAAATCGCCAACGACGGAGCGGCGAGAAGGTTCATGTATGCGCCTCAGCCGGAACGCTGTCGGGGAACCAGCGCCGCCCGAACCAGAAGGCCACGTTGACCAGAAGGATCAGCACCGGCACTTCGACCAGCGGGCCGATGACCGCCGCGAAGGCAACCGGCGAGGCCAGCCCGAAGGCGGCGATGGCCACCGCGATCGCCAGCTCGAAATTGTTGCCTGCCGCCGTGAACGCGACCGCCGTGGTGCGCGGATAGTCGCTGGCGATCAGCTTGCCCATGAAGAAGCTGATGCTGAACTGGATCACAAAGTAGATCGTCAGCGGGATGGCGATGCGGATGGTGTCGCCCGGCAGCGTCACGATTTCATTGCCCTTGAGGCTGAACATGGCGACGATGGTGAACAGCAGCGCGACCAGCGTGATCGGCCCGATCCTGGGCAGGAAGCGGGTTTCATACCACTCGTTGCCCTTGGCCTTCGCCAGCCATCGGCGGGTGAGGTAGCCGGCCAGGAACGGAATGCCGAGATAGATCAGCACGGCCTCGGCAATGGTCCAGAAGCTGACATGGATGACGCTCCCCTCCAAGCCAAACAGCGGCGGCAGGAAGGCAAGGAAGAACCAGGCGTAGACACTGAAAAACAGGATCTGGAAGATCGAATTGAACGCGACCAGCGCGGCCACATACTGGTTGTCGCCCTTGGCGAGCTGGTTCCAGACGATCACCATGGCGATGCAGCGCGCCAGCCCAATCAGGATCAGGCCGGTCATGTATTCGGGCTTGTCCGACAGGAAGATGACGGCCAGCGCGAACATGAGGACCGGGCCGATGATCCAGTTCTGGATGAGCGAGATCGCCAGCACCCGCTTGTCCTCGAACACGCGCGGCAACTCTTCGTAGCGGACGCGGGCGAGCGGCGGATACATCATCAGGATAAGACCGATGGCGATCGGAATGTTGGTCGTGCCGACCGACAGGCTGTCGAGCGCCTTGGGCAGACCATCAAAGGTAACACCAAGCGCAACGCCGAGCGCCATAGCGAGGAAGATCCAGAGCGTCAGGAAACGATCGAGGAAGGACAAGCGCTCGCGCTTGGCGGCAGGGGCGTTCATATCAAAATCCTTTCGCTCAGGCGTTTACGCGGTTGCCGGTTGCATCGACGACGTGCTCGCCGTCTTCCTTGACGAACGCGCCCTGCTG
>CALMWO010000378.1 GCA_937873805.1 uncultured Hyphomonadaceae bacterium | reverse complement strand
TGGGCTTTGATTTTGTGGGGGAAGATTTTTTAGGCGGGTGTTTGGATTCCGCGGAGTTGGGCTGACATCGGTGAGCACGCCCTCGCCCTTCGACGGGCGGCCTTGTGGGCCTGCTCAGGGTGAGGGCTGAACCGCTGGTGTCATCCTCGGGCTTGACCCGGGGATCTTTCTTGAGCGGTGCGGGCTGATGGACAGGAAGATCCTCGGGTCGAGCCCGAGGATGACGGTGGGATGCTGCTGGAAATGTGGGTGGAGCTCTGCATTCCGGCCTTCGCGGGGAATGCGTGAGCAGGGTTCATGCCTCGGGTAACCCTCACCACAAGCGGTGGGATTGTCAGTACCTGCAAGTTCGCGCATGTCGGGGTCTTCCAGACGGGGAGTGATGATGTTTACGCATGTGATGGTCGGGACGAATGATCTCGAGCGAGCCAAGAAATTCTATGACGCGGCGCTGGCGGAGCTGGGCGTGAAGCCGGCGACGATTGATGGGCACCGCATGTTCTATCGGACGCCGACGGGGTCGTTTGGCGTGGGCAAGCCGATCGATGGCGAGCCGGCGACGATTGCCAATGGCGGGACGATCAGCTTCGCGGCGCAGACGACCGAGCAGATCGATGCGTGGCATGCGGCGGGCGTCGCCAATGGCGGCACGGCGATCGAGAAGCCGCCCGGCCTGCGTGAAGGGCCAACGATGAAACTGTATCTCGCCTATCTGCGCGACCCGGATGGCAACAAGATCTGCGCCATGATGCGGATGGGCTGATTCAGGCCCTGCCACCCCCTGCTGACAGTCGGCTGTCAGCAGGGGGTGGCTACGTTCTTCCTGTTCCGGCGTTGTCTCGCCGTCAGGAGGAAAACCGATGCTCAAATTCTATCACGCTCCGTGGTCGCGCTCGTCGAACGTGCTGTGGCTGATGGAGGAGCTTGGCGTTCTCTATGAGATCGAGCAGGTCGATATCCGGCAGGAAGGCGGCGTGCCGGAGAGTTATCGCGCGATCCAGCCGAACAAGAAGGTGCCAGCGATCTCGCATGATGGCGTGGTGGTGACCGAGCGGGCGGCGATTTCGATCTATCTCGGCGATGCGTTTCCGCAGGCGGGGCTGGCGCCCAGGATCGGCGACAAGGATCGCGCGGCTTATCTGACATGGCTGGTCTATGCGGACTCGGTGTTCGACCCCGCTGTGGCGTTGCACACGCTGAAGCTGGAGTATCAGCCGAGCGGCGTGTCGTTCGGTTCGTTTGACGATCTGGTGGCGAACCTGGAGCGGCGGCTGTCGCAATCGGAGTTCATCGCGGGCGACAGGTTCACGGCGGCCGATGTGCAGGTTGCTGGCAGCATGGCGTATGTGATGCAGCAGAAATGGTTGCCGGAGCGGCCAGCCTTCACGGCCTATCTCGCGCGCACGACCCAGCGCCCCGCCGCGCTTCGCGCGCAGGCGAAGGACATGGAGATGGCGCGGTCGGTTCCCGCGCTCGCGGTGATGTTCAAAGAGCAGTGAAGCGCCGGCGCGCTCGAAGCTCGCTCGGTTCAGCGCTTCTTCGGATTTGCGACCTTGTCTTCCAGCCACGCGACGGCGGCCTTGTAAGTTTTGTAGTCGTCGCTGTTGAGGTCGAGCAGATGGGGACGGATATCCTTGTCGAACGTGTAGCGCGTGTCGACATGGCCGGTGAGTTCCAGCAGAAAGCCGCCCATCGAATAGCGCACGGTGTTGTCGCCGGAGATGCGGGCGCCGCGCATGAGCTGCTTCATCACGGCGGGCGTGGGGTGGGCTGTTGCGATTGCGTAAAGGCGGTCGAGGGCGCCGGTCATCGACAGGGCGTTCTCGAGCTTGTCGATGAAGCGGCTTTCGATTTCTTCGGTCCAGCCATGCTTTTCGATTTCGTCCATGAAGGCTTCGATGCCGCCGCCGTCTGTCTGCTTCTCGGCAGCGACGCCGACGC
>CALMWO010000377.1 GCA_937873805.1 uncultured Hyphomonadaceae bacterium | reverse complement strand
GGGCAAAACCGTCGCACTGGTGACGCAGACCCAGATGGTGCTCTAGTCTTCCCCGACTCAGCGCATCCCGCGCCGGGTGGGAGCAGGCCATGTCGCTCGAACGTAAAGCCCGGGCCTACATCGCCGCCGTCGAAGGCGGCGCGGTTGGCGATGATCTTGCGGCCTTCTACCATCCCGACGTGGTCCAGCATGAGTTTCCCAATCGCCTGACGCCCAACGGGGCCCAGCGGGAACTCGCGGACATCCTTCGCGGCGCCGAGTCGGGTTCCAAGCTGATGGATCGCCAGATCTACGACATCCATACGGTTACCGAATTGGGCGACCGGGTGATCCTCGAATACACATGGACAGGCTATCCCCGCACGCCGGTCGGCACGGTGCGGCCGGGCGAGGCGATGTATGCCCGCATATGCCAGGTGATCGAATACGAAGACGGACTGATCATCCGCCAGCGCAACTATGATTGCTTCGAGCCGTTCTGAGGGAGATGCGCATGCGCCTTCAACTCGCAACCTCTCTTGCTGTGGTCCTCACGCTTGTCGCCTGCAGCCCGGCTCCGGCGCCTGCGGGCATTCACGAGAACACCGCCTCGGTCGAGCCGGCCCCGCTTGATCCGGAAGCTCCGGCTGCGGAGCAGGCGGCGCTTGCCGCGTGCGGGCCTGTGACGGCGAGCGGGTATTGCGGCGTCATCTTCGGCATGACGCCCGAAGAAGCGGGTGCGAAATTTCCGGTCGGGCTGGAAGGCTATGACGGCGCTGATTCAAGCCGGCAATCTGATCCCAATCGCTGCTTCGAGATGTTCGGTGTCGAGCCGGTTCAGAGCGTCAGCTTCATGGTCGAAGGCAAGAAGATCGGGCGCGTCGACTTTCTGACCGAAGCGCCGCGTACCGCCGATGGTTTCGGTGTCGGCACGGATGCTCAGGCCATCCGCGACAGGTTCGGCGCCGCTGCGATGGATGCGCCGAACAAGTATGAGCCTGAAGTCACGGACCTCACGGTTACGGAAGGTGCATCAAAGTTCGTGTTCGAAATCCAGGATGGAAAAGTGCGTGGCTGGCGCGTGGGAATAGCGCCGACCATCGATTACACCGAGCACTGTGGCTGAGGCCTAGGCCTTCTTCAGCGTCGCTTCGAGAACCGCGCGCGCTTTCGCACCGAGTTCCGGGTGAGCCAGCGCCATCGCCGCGAACGCTTCGAGATAGAGAAGCTTGTCGCCACAATCATAGTCCTGGCCGGCATATTTGAAGGCGTGGAAATCCTGCGCACCCATCAGACGCTGCATCGCGTCGGTGAGCTGGATCTCGCCGCCGGCGCCCGGTGTCTGGGTGGCGAGCAGATCGAACACCTGCGGCTGCAGAATGTAGCGGCCGGTGATCTTGAGGCGCGAGGGCGCCTGATCGATCGGAGGTTTCTCGACCATGCCTTTCATCTTCACCAGCGGTCCTTGATCGCCAGCGGTGACGGGGTCGATCACGCCATACTGGTTGACGCGTTCCTGCGGCACTTCATCGACCGCGATGATGTTGCCGCCGACTTGCGTGTAGGCGTCGACCATCTGTTTCAGGCACGAACCGCCCTTGCCCTTCACGATCACATCGGGAAGCAGGACGGCAAAGGGTTCATCGCCAATGATGTCGCGCGCGCACAGCACAGCGTGGCCGAGGCCGAGCGCCGCCTGCTGGCGCGTGAAGCTGGATGCGCCCGGGGGCAGGGCGGCGGCGCGAACCTCTGCGAGGATCGCGTCTTTCTTCTTGGCTTCGAGCGTCGTTTCGAGTTCGAAGGCCTTGTCGAAGTAATCCTCGATCGCTTGCTTGCCGCGGCCGGTCACGAACACGAAGTGCTCGATGCCTGCCTCGCGGGCTTCATCCACCACGTATTGCAGGGCCGGACGGTCGAACACCGTCAGCATTTCCTTCGGCACCGCCTTGGTGGCTGGCAGCACGCGCGTGCCAAAGCCGGCGACGGGCAGGACGGCCTTGCGGACGGGCTTCATGGTAAATTCCCAACTCGATATGGTTCAGGACGCAACAGAATGTCTATCACGCCAACGCCTTTCGTATGAGCTGCAACCGTCCTGCCAGAGCGGAGCTACTCGACCGTTACCGATTTCGCGAGATTCCGCGGTTGGTCGACATCCGTGCCTTTTTCGACGGCGACATGGTAGGCCAGCAATTGCAGTGGAATGGTCGTTACAATCGGCTGGATCGCACGCAGGCAATCCGGGATCTGGATCGTGCCCCACGGCGCTGAGCCCGCCTGCTTGATGCCCTGAGCGTCGGACACGAGGAAGACCTTGCCGCGACGCGCTGCGACCTCCTGCAGGTTGGACAGCGATTTTTCGAGCAGATGGTCGTGCGGCGCCGCCATGATGACCGGCGTATGCTCGTCGATCAGGGCGATGGGGCCGTGCTTCAGCTCGCCTGCGGCATAGCCTTCGGCGTGGATGTACGAAATCTCCTTGAGCTTCAGCGCGCCTTCGAGCGCGATCGGATAATGCGCGCCACGCCCGAGATACAGCACGTCGCGCGCCTTCGCGATTTCGACCGCGAGCTTTTTCACCTGCTCCTCGACCTTCAGCGCCTCGGAAATAAGACGCGGCAGTTCAAGCATTGCAGCGACGTGTTCCTTCTCCGCCTCGCGCGAGAGGAAGTTGCGCGCGCGGCCTGCTGCGATGGCTGTGGCGAGCAGGGCGCAGAGCTGCGCGGTGAACGCCTTGGTAGACGCCACGCCAATCTCGACACCAGCCAGCGTCGGCAGGATGGCGTCACACTCGCGCGCGATGGATGAGGTCGGCACGTTGACGACAGCAGCCGTCATCACACCCTTGGCCTTGCAGTATTCCATCGC
>CALMWO010000376.1 GCA_937873805.1 uncultured Hyphomonadaceae bacterium | reverse complement strand
CGGTCCAGATCCCAGCGTCGGCGATCTGCTTCTCGACGGGCTTGTTCGCGAGCAAGGCCCAGGCCGCAATGTTGCCGCCAAGCATCAGCGCAGCAAAGCCCGCCGCGATCAGGCCCCAGCGTTTCCGGCTGGCAGGCTCTGCCGGCCTCGCGTCAGCGTCGGTCGCGGGCGCCTCTGGCGTTTCGGCTTCCGCGCTGACGTCCTGAGGCGCGGCGCTGACGATCCTGTAGTCGCCCTTGGGAATGTCGAGCCGCACGCCGGCTGGCGTGCCGTGACGGAGGTAGAAGTCATCGAGGCGCTTTCGCAGCCGATGGATGTAGACCCGCGCGACGGGGTCATCCCGCAACGCTTCGGAGTCCGCCTTGCCGAACACGGCGAGGGCAATTTCTGCCTCTTTGGGCGGACGGTTGTCAGCCGAGCGCGAAGCTAGGAAATCAAACAGCTCGACGAGCCTGCCCGTGGCGCCCAGCACGCCGGATTCCCGAACACGCGCGATCTCTGCCAGCGTTACCGCATCGAGGACGTTGGTCGACTCAGAGGGCGTAACGGTCATGTAACGTCCAGAACAGCAGGCGCATATACTAGACTATCGGCGGGGGCGGAGTCTCGACCGTTCGCCTTCACGGAGTCGCGACGGGCACCCGGTACTTGAGCCTTCACATACGCCCGCCCCCTGCGTCAACCATTGGGGCGCAGCGCCGGGAGGCGCTCACGGGAATTCGCGCGCGCCTCGGGTCGGGAGCCCGAAAGGGGAAAATTCTTGCGCCGTCATGCCGTGGACTGCGCACATTCCCCGGGTGTGGCTATTCCGAGCGGTCCGGTTGCTTCGGCAGCGAACGCGTTTCGGGCAGGGGGGCGGGTCGCTCCGCGAACATCTCGCCAAGTTGCCGGGCGATGATGTCCTCGCGGATGCTGCGGATCATCCAGAGCGTGTTCTCTTCGATGTTGCCGCGTGGATAGGTGAACGTGTTGATCGCCAGTGCGCGAGTCGACATGACCGTTATCGACGTCAGGCCCTGAACTTCCCGGTTCGCTGTGAGACCGGCGGCGCGTGCAAGCCGCGCAATCGTCCGCCCATAATCATCCGAGATCTGGCTCATGATCGGCGTCACCGCCGCGCGAATCTCGGGGTCGCTGCGCGAGCCGATGCGGACCTCATTGCACGCCATGCCCTCGGGCATGCGTTGCGTGACGAGCGCGAGGTCGATGAAAGCGCGATAGCGAGCCAGACCTTCGGGAAGCTGCTCGATTTCTTTGCTGCGAAATTCCGTGAGCTTGCTGTTGGCGAATTCAACCGTCGCCATGATGAGCGCCTGACGGGTTGGAAAATGGTGCATCATCGCGCCGCGACTGACACCTGCTTCATCAGCGACTCTGATGTTAGTGACGGAGCCATAGCCCCACGCATCAAGACAACGCACTGTCGCTTCGAGAATCTGTTTGCGTGTCGATGCCGAACGATCCGCATTCTTGCGACGCTCGGATTTGGTTGGGGCCATCTCCGCTTTGGAGCTCTTCATCGTCTGGCTTTTCGTAACGTCAGTCATTCAGCGCTTACCTTGGGGTACCGCTTATTGAGCGAAACGTATGTCACACAAATAGAAGCACATTGCCTCTGCGGAACCTAGATGCGTGCAGCAGAGCCACATAAAAAACATGCCGCATGGCCGGTATTGTCAGGAACATTTCCGCGCGCATAGTGCGGGCAAGGCGGTAACAACGCCGTCGCGTGCGATGCCATCACAAGAATGGTCGCCAGGGGAAGGAATAGTTCAAAATGATAAAGCGTGCTTTGAGGAGCGCGTCCGTGCTTGCGCTTGTCATATGCGTTGCCGGATACGGAAGCGCCTCGGCGCAACAGGCGCAACCACCAGGCCCAGACACGATCGCACAAGCGCAAGACTGCGATCCGACTATCGCGGGCGTGCAGGTCAGCTGCGATACTGAAAGAGACCGCGTCGTCGTCACCGGCTCGAACATCGCCGGCGCATCGGAATCTGCTGCTCTCCCAGTTGAAGTTTATACCTCGGAAGAAAACTTCAAGTCCGGCAATCAGACGACGATGGACTTCATCAAGACGCTGAGCGTCGTCGGCTCGACCGTTGGCGAGACCAACCAGTTCCAGGCAGGCTACAGCAATATCGGCGCCTC
>CALMWO010000375.1 GCA_937873805.1 uncultured Hyphomonadaceae bacterium | reverse complement strand
GGCCGTGGAAATCGAAGCCGATATCGTCGGGCTTCGCGGCGCCGACGGCTTCCCATTCATAGATCAGGGTCGCGCCCTGTTTCATCGCGACCTTGTATTCGAGCTCGGACCCTTTTGCGCCGCCGAGGAAATCGGTAAGCGGAATTTCAATCACGTCGGTGCGCGGAGCAGTTTCGTATTCGCGGGCGAGCGGGCCGCCGGCGGTGTTGGTGTCGACTTCGATTTCGTCGGGCGCCCAGAGGCGGGCGATGCCGGAAAGCTTGCCAATGCCGAGGGGGTCGGTGTTGAACTCGGCCGGCATGATCGCGCCAAGCACGATCAGTGCGCCGGCAACGAGGCCGCCGCCGGTGATGAGGGCGAGGGTCTTGCCCGAGACCTTGAGTTGTACGGGCGCGATGGGCTGTTCTTGTTCAGACATCATGCGTCTCCGGCGAGAAAGTAACCTGCAAGCTGTTCACCTGCCAGCACGATGCCGGCGAGGAACAGGAGGGCGTTGGCGGCGATGGCGAAGCGGCCGAAGCTTTTGGTCGTGCGCCACAGGGTCATGACGACGAGGATCAGCGACAGTGCGATGAGCTGGCCGATCTCGACGCCGATATTGAAGGCGATGAGGTTGGGCAGGAGGCCGTCAGGGTTGAGGCCGAGGTCCTGCAGTTTGGTCGCGAGACCGAGGCCGTGGACCAGGCCGAAGCCGCCGACGGCGATGCGGTTGTCGAGTTCGAATCCGAGCTTGCGGAAGCCGCCGAGGTTTTCGAAGGCTTTGTACGAAACCGACAGGCCGATGACCATGTCGACAAGGTGCGCCGAAACGCCGAAGTCGAAAAGGACGCCGAGGATCAGCGTGGTCGAGTGGCCGAGCGAGAAGAGCGTCACATAGAGCAGGACGTCTTTCAGGCGGTAGAGAAAGAAGATCACACCGAGCAGGAAGAGCAGGTGATCGTATCCCGTCACCATGTGCTTGGCGCCGAGATAGAGGAACGGGAACGGATCTGCGCCGACCGTATTGCGGACGAACTGCGCATCGCTGCCGCCGATGGCGTGGGCGAATACGGGTGGCGCTATGAGCGCGAATGCGAGCAGCGCGAAGAGGATGTGGTGACGACGCATCGTGTCTCGCGGGTAGCCTGAGCGTTTGGGGTCGAGGCATCGGGTTTTTCAGCAGGCGGAGGGTTGGGGGTAGAGGGGGGGGGGATGGGTGGCAACAGGCGCGGGGGCGCGATCTCGCAGGTGTGTGCCTGCGGGGCGGATGTTGCTGGTTGGCGCGCCGGTTAGAGGGGCGCCTTTGCTTTCTGCGTGTGGCTAGTCACACGCGTCCCGGCGAAGGCTGGGGTTCAGACTTGGCGCGAAGGGGTTTGGTGCGCTTCGCGCGCTTTTGTCTGAAGAGGACTGGACCCCGGCCTTCGCCGGGGACGCGTACACGGAGTGTACGCTTCCATTGTGGGTGTGGCTCACGGCTGTGAGCGTGCCGTCTTGCTGGACAGCTTTGGTTTCCTTGAAGATGTCGCTCGTCTCTCTGGGCAGATCAGTCGGCATGGCCTGTGTGGCATTCACAGGCGGACGGCGGGTGATCATCTGGAGAGTTGAGACGACGCTGGACACAAGCATCGCAAGCACGCGCAGCATCGCATCGATCCATTGATCGAGAGGCGAGGGGGTTACCAGCCCAGTGTGCGTGTGTTTGTGCCGTGTCATGGGGAGGAGAATACGCCGGGCCACGGGGACGTAGGTTCTGGGAGGCGCTATCCCCCATTTCCTCGCGCTAGTGCGCTGGGATCATTCGCGAAGATTTCTGGCCGTCCTACGAATTCGGTGCCCCTCCATCCCCCAATCGTGACGCATCCAGTTTCGTTTGCGTGCGTATGAAGGGCGTGCAGGAGCTGGTGATGGACATCTTCAAGAGCGCAGCGGCGGCTGGGTTGATACTGGCGGTGCTGGATTTTCTCTGGCTTGGGGTGATCGCGAAGGGGTGGTTGGCGCAGCAGCTGGGGCCTTTGATGCGCGAGCAGATCATGCCGTTACCGGCGATCGCGTTTTACCTGCTCTATGCGGTGGGGCTCGGCTTCTTTGCCGTGCTGCCGTCGCTGGTGGATGGCGACTGGATGCGAGCGCTTGGCGTGGGCGCGTTCTTCGGGCTGGTGGCGTATGGAACATACGACCTCACCAATCTGGCGACGCTCAAGGACTGGCCGTTGCCGATGGTGATCGTTGATCTTGTCTGGGGCGCTGTGCTGTCCGGCGTGTCAGCAGCGGGTGGCGTTCTGTTGTTGAAGCATTTTGGCTGGGCTTGAGCGAATGCACGATTCCGTAGGGTGCATCTTGATGCACCTTGGCGACATCTGACGATGGCGGTGCATTTACGCTCCGTTTCAATGCACCCTACGTGTCGCGGGTGTTATTTCCCGCCCGCGTATTCCTTCACCAGCAGATGCAGGAAGACGCGGCCGTCATAGAGCTGTTTGACGCCGACACGCTCGTTGAGGCCGTGTGTGCCGCTGGTGTTCGGATCGGCAAAGATGCCGGAGACGCCGTAGGTGGGAATGCCGGCGGGGGTGGTGAAGCGGCCGTCGGTTGCGCCGGTTGCCATTGCGGGAACGACAGGCACGCCGGGGAAGACCTGCTCGGTGATCTTCTCGATCGGGCCGAGGATTTCAGGCGTGAGGCGCGGCGGCGCGCCGGGCTTTTCGGGGTCGCTCTGCATCGTCACCTTGATGTCGCTGTCGTTGATCGCGGTGATGAGCTGTTTCTGGATTTCCTCCTGCGTGCGGCCCGGGAAGATGCGGCAGTTCGCGTTGGCGGTGGCGCGCTGCGGCAGCGCGTTGGGAGCGTGGCCGGCGGTGGGCTGGGTGGCGACGCAGGTGGTGTGGAAGAGCGCGTTATAGCCCGGGTTGAGCATGAGGCGGCGGATGGCGGCGGCGTTTTCGCCACCGGCGGCGTCGCGCATGTCCTGGCCCTCCTGGCCGGGCGTGAGCTCGCCCATGCGTTTGAAGAAGCCGATGGTGGCGTCGTTGAACTCGATCGGGAATTCGAGCGACTGGATTTTTGTGAGCGCGGCGCCGAGGCGGTAGATCGCATTGTCGGGCACGGGGCGGGAGGAGTGGCCGCCCGGGTTGGTGATTTCGAGCGTGAAATCCTGATAGAGTTTCTCGCCGGCCTGAACGCCGTTGAAGACATATTTGCCCGTGTCCGGATCGATGCGGCCGCCTGCGCCTTCATTGAGGGCGAAGCCGGCGCTGATCAGGTCGAGATGTTCCTGCACCATGTATTGCGCGCCGACGAATTCGTTGGGGCTTTCCTCGCCGCAGTTGAGCATCAGCTTGATCGTGCGCGCGGGTTTGTAGCCTTCGCGCTTGAAGCGGATCATCGAGTCCGTGAAGATCGCGGCCATGCTTTTGTCGTCGCTAGCGCCGCGGGCGTAGAAGAAGCCGTCTTCTTCAGTGAGCTTGAAGGGGTCACGGACCCAGTCTTCGCGCTTGGCTTCCACCACATCGATGTGGGCCATCAGGAGGATGGCCTTCAGCGACGGGTCTGTGCCGGGAAGGATGGCGACGAGGTTGCCATCCTGCGGACGGTTCGGCTTGGGGTTCACGAGGATGTGGAGATCGCTCTCAGGGTAGCCGGCGGCGACGAGACGGGCCTTCATCGCCTCCGAGGCTTTGGTGCAGGAGCCGACGGAGAGTGTGGTGTTGATCTCGATCAGCTCTTTATAGAGCGCGCGGAACTCGGCTTCGCCGGCGCGCGGATCGGAGGAGGCGGTTGTCGTGCTGTCGGTGGGGGCTGTGGCGCAGGCGGCGAGGGCCAGCATGGAAGCGGCGAGAAGCGTGGTGCGCATGAACAAGTCCCTGATCCGGTTTGGCGGATCAGACCATGCGTGGGCGGTTACGCCAAGTGCATCAGGGCCAGGCGGAGATGATTGCGCCGGCGACCATTGTGCCGAGCAGGAGATGGATCGTGTCCATCACCAGCAGGCCGGGCTTTTCCGGGCTGTAGACGAAGGAATAGAGCCGCGTCGACAGCACGATGAAGAACCAGATCTGGAAGGTGACGACGAGGCCCGTTGCTAGGTTGTCGACATGGGCGAGTTTCAGGATGATGGCGAGGCCGATGGCGGTGAGGATCGGCATGATGGGCGAGACAGCCATCTTCCATGTATGGGGGGCGAGTTGTTCCTTGGTGAAGCCGGAGAGCTGCATCCAGAGCTTCGAGAAGACGGCGCCGTAGATGATGAAACCGACGGCGTAGAAGGCGACCGCGGCCGCGGCGATGGCGAGCCAGTTGTCGCCGACGACGATTCCGGTGGTTGGCATGTCTGTCTCCCCTGATGTCCCTGTGGGGAGCCTATGCCTGACAGTTCAGGGAGTCCATTTCACGCAAGGGAAAAGCAAAAGGCCCGCCGGTGAGGGCGGGCCTTTCGTGGTTCGATGTTCGGAAAACCTAGAGCTTCGAGGTGAGTTCCGGGACGATCTTGAAGAGGTCGCCGACGAGGGCGAAGTCGGCGATCTGGAAGATCGGGGCTTCTTCGTCCTTGTTGATGGCGACGATGATCTTCGAGTCCTTCATGCCGGCGAGGTGCTGGATGGCGCCCGAGATGCCGATGGCGATGTAGAGTTCCGGGGCGACGACCTTGCCGGTCTGGCCGACCTGGAAGTCGTTCGGGGCGTAGCCGGCGTCGACGGCGGCGCGCGAGGCGCCGACGCCTGCGCCGAGCTTGTCGGCGAGCGGCAGGATGTACTGGTTGAACTGTTCAGCCGAAGCGAGGGCGCGGCCGCCGGAGACAACGCGCTTGGCCGAGGCGAGTTCGGGACGATCCGACTTCTGCAGTTCTTCGGAGACGAAGGTCGCCTTGAACGGACCAGCGGGAGCGGCAGCGGTTTCGACGGAAGCCGAACCCGTCGAAGCGACAGCCTGGAAGGCCGTGCCGCGAACGGTGACGACTTTCTTGGCGTCGGCCGATTTCACGGTGGCGATCGCGTTGCCGGCGTAGATCGGGCGCTCGAAGGTCGAGGCGTCGATCACTTTGGTGATCTCCGAGATCTGCATCACGTCGAGCTTGGCGGCGATGCGCGGGGCGACGTTCTTGCCGGTCGTGGTGGCCGGGGCAAAGAAGGCGTCGTAGCCAGACATCATCGGAACGACGAGCGCTTCGACGGCTTCGGCGAGGGCATGGCTGAAGGCTTCGCCCTCGACATGGATCACCTTGCGGACGCCAGCGAGTTTGGCGGCTGCGTCAGCGGCGGCTTTCGCGTTGTGGCCGGCGACGAGAACGTCGATGTCGCCACCAAAGGCCTGGGCTGCGGCGACCGTCTTGGCGGTCGCGTCGTTGAGCGCGGCGTTGTTGTGTTCAGCGAGAACGAGAACGGCCATGATCAGATCGCTCCAGCGGATTTGAGTTTGGCGATGAGCGTGTCGACGTCGGCGACTTTCTCGCCGGCTTCGCGTTTCTTCGGCTCGGCGACTTTCACGACCGACAGGCGCGGCGTGACGTCGACGCCGTAGTCGGCAGGCGACTTGGTGTCGATGACCTTCTTCTTCGCCTTCATGATGTTCGGCAGCGAGGCATAGCGCGGCTCGTTCAGGCGCAGGTCGGTGGTGACCACGGCCGGGAGCGAGAGCGAGACTGTCTGCAGGCCGCCATCGACTTCGCGGGTGACTTTCAGCTTGTCGCCATCCATGGCGACGGCCGAGGCGAACGAGCCTTGCGGCCAGTCGAGCAGGGCGGCGAGCATCTGGCCGGTCTGGTTGGCGTCGTCGTCGATCGCCTGCTTGCCGGTGATGACGAGGCCGGGTTGTTCGGCTTCGACGATCTTGGCGAGGATCTTGGCGACGGCGAGCGGTTCAACCGCAACGTCGGTCTGGACGAGGATGCCGCGATCACCGCCCATGGCGAGACCGATGCGGATGGTTTCCTGGGCTTGCGCCGGGCCGACAGACACGAGAACGATCTCAGTGACGACGCCTTTTTCTTTCATGCGCACCGCTTCTTCGACAGCGATCTCGCAGAACGGGTTCATCGCCATCTTGATGTTGGCGAGATCAACGCCCGTGCCATCGGCTTTTACGCGCGGGCGGACGTTCGGGTCGATAACCCGTTTGACGGGCACAAGCACCTTCATCGGTGGGGTCTCCGGCTGGACGGTCAGAATAATGCTCGCGGCGCCCCCCAATGGTGCGCCTGCGAACCGCGGCTACCTGTTAGGCAGCACGCGCGCGGGAATCAAGTTTCCCGGAGGCCTTCCGGGGCAAAAAGCGTCGATTTGGCGCGTTCCGCCGGGGCGCGGATGAAACATTCGTGCGCGACGGTGGATTTCGGGTGGTTTTTTCGGCCAGCGCGATAACTTTGGGGAAACTCAGGAGACACTCCATCCCATGGCCGACCCGTTCGACGATGCGTTCTACAAGCGCGCAGATGCCCATATCGCCCTCGCCAATGAGGAGGCGGAGGACACCTCCCATGAGGCGGTCAACGCCTCGATGATGTTCGCCTCGGCGCGTTTCAGCGCTTTCCTGTCGGCGCGAGGGTTCAAGTCCGGCGAGGCGATGGCCGCCAAGCGCGAGGAGACGGTGGACTACTTCGTGGCGGGGTTCCGCCAGATGTTCGAAGGCAATCTCGACGCCTACATC
>CALMWO010000374.1 GCA_937873805.1 uncultured Hyphomonadaceae bacterium | reverse complement strand
AAGGCCGAGCTTCTTGACGACTTCGTCGGCGGCGCTGGCGGAGGCGTCCTTTGCAGCGTGCATGATGCGCGGGCCGGACTGGACGACGGCGCGGTGGTAGAGGCCCTTGGCCTTGTCCATTGCCATCAGCGTGCAGACTTTCGAGCCGCCGCCGGATTCGCCGAAGATAAGGACGTTGGCAGGATCGCCACCGAACGCTTCGATGTTGTCGCGCACCCATTCGAGTGATGCGACCATGTCGAGCGCGCCGACCGCGCCGCTATCCGCAAACTGCTCGCCATAGTTGGCAAGGTTGAGATAGCCGAACTGGTTGAGGCGGTGGTTCGTGGTGACGACCACGACATCGCCGCGCTTGGCGAGGCGGATGCCGTCATAGGCGTAGGACGAGCCCGAGCCGGTGGTGAAGCCGCCGCCATGGAACCAGACAAGGACGGGGCGTTTCTTGCCGTCAGCTGCCGGGGTCCAGACGTTGAGGAAGAGGCAGTCTTCAGAGTTCGGGAGTGGCGGGTTAGGGCGCCATGAGGAGAACAGGCCGCCGCCATCGCCTGATGCAGGTTGCGGCGCGGAGTTCGCATAGCCGAGTGTATCAGCCGGTTCGGTCCAGGGCGTTGGCGGCTGGGGCGGTTGGAAGCGTGTGGTGGCGGTGTCAGCGCCATAGCGGACGCCCTTGAAGGTGGCGACGCCATCTTCGAGCTGGCCTTTTACCGGGCCATACTTGGTGGCGACGACCGGGTTCGGGTCTGGAACGGCGGCGGCCGGTTCGGCTGGCTTGCTTTCGCTGCAGGCGGCGAGGACGCCCCCGGCTGCGGTCACGGCCAGTACGGCGACGGATGCTTTCAGAATAGCGCGGCGGCTGCCAAACCCGGTGGCGTCCATTGATATCTCTCCCTGCGCGGCCGGTCTTTGCCGGGGTGCGTTGCGGGTAGACTAGGGCGTGCGGCATACTCTCGTCCAGCAACACAGAGCGACGTTCCGGTTAGACGGCGTCAGGCGCCTTGCCTGACGCGGCCGGACTGGGAGAACAGCAATGGCGACCGCACCACCCGCCGGCTTTGAGCCGCATTTCCGCAGGTCGCCGCTGACTGAACCCTGGGAGCCTATCTTTTCGCGGCGATTGCCGGACCGGGTGATTATCGGACTTTACGCGCGCGAGCCGCACACAAACTCCAGGGGTATGGTGCATGGCGGGTTGATCGCCGCGCTGGCGGACAATGCGATGGGGCTTTCGTGCGTGGCCGTGCTGACAGCGCAAGAGCGCAAGCCTGAAGGCGGGCTGGTAACGGTGTCGATGGCGACAGATTTCATCGGCGCCGCGAAGCTGGGTCAGTGGGTGGCATTCGATACGAGTTATGTGAGAACGGGACGGACGCTGTGCTTTGCGCAGGCGTTCATCACCGCAGATGGTGAGGTGATCGGGCGAGCCGATGCCCGGTTCAAGGTGACCTGAGCACGGCCGCATGCTCCCGTGCGCCCCTTCCAGCCTCCTCGAGATGAGGCGTGCGCGCTACGGTGTCAGGGCGCGGTGGGCTGGTTGAGGATCATGATTTTCTGCCAGATCTTGCGGGACAGGTTGCCGGTGAGATCTTCGATCTCGTTGACGGTCTGGATGATCAGAGGATCGCGCACGTTCTGCATGTACAGCGCGGCGAGCTTGCCCGTGAGCGCCAGCATCTCCGAGCAGTAGTCGAGATACCGCATCAGTTCGAACGCGGTCATGCTGTGACGCTCGGACGATGCAGTTTCGTTGATGCCTTCGGGCATGGTCGTCGGGTCTTTAGTGAGCTGATGCATGTCCACGACGTGGGCGATGGATCGCAGCTCGTGCAGGTCGGCCAGTACGCGTTCGCGGCGCATGCTTGATTCGAGATTGAGCAGGAACCAGACGGATGCACCGGCGAGGGCGACGATGTTGAGGATGGCCTCCACGCCCTGGATAGCGTCGAACGCTTCTGTGCTGACGCGCAGGGACCCTACGGACGAGAGGGTCCAGATAATGCCGCCAGCGCCCAGCGCGAGGATAAGTGCAACGCCGGAGCGGAGCCAGAAGTTGGGCTTAGACACCCACGTCAGCCGCTCCCGGTCTTCGCGCGCAATGTTCAGCAGTTCGGCGCAGAGCTTACCGATGCCGCGACCGGGAAACCGCTCCTCGATGCGATGGAGCAGCTTTTCGAGCGTGCGCTCGATATGATCCGCGTTGAGTGAGCGATAGGGCATGGGCGCCAATAATGCCGCGGGTTTGCTGGCCCGGGAAGGGGACGTTTCCCAGACTTTATGGTTTTCCGTCAGTATGGTGGGATCTGACCATGAGGACCGAGCCTGTCCTCATCGACGCAGAAGTCGCGCGAATGGCCATGGATGCCTTCGTGCATTTCGGAATCGCACCCGCCCGGCTCGATCCCGGTGATTGCTTCGCGTATGCCTTGGCGAAGTCACGCGAGCACCGTTGTTTTGGTCACAAGCACCAAAATCCTGAGCACGACGCGCGGGCAGTTGCTTTTGGCGCCTTTGCAGCGCTTCGGTGAACTTCGGTTTTGAGTCTGCACGGATGAAGGATCGAAATGAATGTCCGTCTATTTTGTCATCAGCTACGACATTGTCGACTTCGAGGAGTTCCAGAAATACCCGCCAAAGGTCTGGGACTTCCTGCAAGTCAATGAAGGCGAGTTGCTTGCTTCGGATACAGATGCCGAGGCGATCGAAGGAGGCCGCAGGATGATGCATGCCATCATCCGATTTCCCACCAGGGAGAAGGCGCTGGCCTGCTTCAACAGCGTCGAATACCAGAACGAGATCAAGCCTCATCGTCACAATTCAACGACGAATACCCAGGTCGTGCTGGTCCAGGGAATCGAACAAGCGGCTTGATATCCGCCGGGCTGGCTGACCTGTCACCGCATTCGCGCGGTTCGCTAAATGGTTCGCGATCTGACGGCGCGCAAGCGCGATGGAATATGATACCAAGCTGGTCAGTTCCCGTCGCGGCTGCTGCGTTGAGCGTGTACACCCTGCGATTGGCGAGCGACGCTGGGGCATGGTTACGGGATTGGGGCAAAGCGCCCCCGTGGCTGCCTTGAGTTTTCCCCAAATAGACGGATGTATCCCACTGCGCCGCTGGGTCGGCGGTTGAAGGGACGTTGATGCCTAGCGCATTTGATGCGGCCAGACGGATGATTGCAGCGATGCTCACCGGACGGTCTGTCGAGGATATCGCAAAGCAGAGCCGGCCCGACACAACGACGCCGCTGAAGCCGTGGATACGGCCGGCCAAGCGGCTGGAGCCGACATTCACGGCGTCGAACTGGAAGACGCTGCTGGCGAACTCCGGGGCGACCGAGGCTGACAAAGCCGAGTTGTACGACGCGAAGGCTCAGGAGCAGCTGGAGCGCTACGAGCATAACGTCGAGAATTACATCGGGACGTTGCGCTTGCCGGTTGGCGTGATCGGGCCGCTGCGGGTGAACGGGATTTTCGCCAAGGGTGATTTCTATGTGCCGCTGGCGACGAGCGAGGCCGCGCTGGTGGCTAGCTATGGTCGCGGCGCGCGGCTGATCTCGTCGGTGGGCGGATGCACGACGGGGACGCTGGCCGAGGGCGTGCATCGTTCGCCGGGGTTTGCGTTTGCTTCGACGACAGATGCCGGGCTGTTCGTGGCGTGGGTGTGCGCGTCATACGAGATGCTGAAGGAAGCTGCGGAGAAGACGACGCGGCACGGGAAGCTGGTTGAATTGTCCCCGCACGTTGAGGGCGACCACGTCTATCTGGTGTGCAGCTATACGACTGGCGATGCGGCCGGACAGAATATGGTGACGATCGCAACGGAGCGCGTGTGCGCCGCGATCCTCGAGCATTCGTCGATCAAACCGTTGTACTGGTTCGTTGAAGCGAATTTCTCCGGCGACAAGAAGGCATCGGCGATGTCGTT
>CALMWO010000373.1 GCA_937873805.1 uncultured Hyphomonadaceae bacterium | reverse complement strand
GCCGAATGGTCCGCCACCAGCGTCCTCAAGGGCGTCGCAACCGTCACCGGCCCCGCAGACGGCCTGATCGCCGCGCTCGTGCAAGGCCCCGAAGATCAGCCCGTCGCCTTCGAAGGCCGCGTCGACGGCACGCTCGCCCAGTTCACCGGCGGCGCAACGCTCCGCTTCGGCGACCAGCAGATCGCCTCGTTCGACATCAAGCGCGATGCCGCCGCCGCCACACTCACCGCAGATGTCGACGCCGCCCGCTGGCCGCTGCTCGCCCCGCTGGCCGAGCGCGCAGGCGCCACCGTGAAGCTCGAAGGCAATGCCGCCCTCGCCAATCTCAAACAGGCGCCAACCGCGCTGAAGCTCACCGCCCCCGCCGGCGTGATCGACCTCTCCACCCATGTCGACTTCGACACCTGGACATTCACCCAGCCGCTGCGCCTCGCCACGACCGGCCTCGATCTCGCCTCCGTCGCCCCGCCCATGGCCGGCAAGGTCGACGCCAGCGGAGACCTCCAGCTCATCGGCTTCACCGACTTCACCTGGAAGGGCGCCGTCACAGCCACACGCATCGCCTGGCCCTCGGGCGGCGCCGCCCGCATCGCAACACCGATCACCGTTGCGAAAGACGGCCAAACCATCTCGTGGGATGCGCCGTCGGCCGTCATCGACAGCGGCCGCGTCGATGCGCTGCGCAGCCTCCGCCCCGCGCGCTACGCCGCCGCCACGCGCGGCGACTTCAATCTCAAGACGCAGACCGTCGAACTCTATCAGGCCACTCTGCGCGGCTCGCCCGGCGATGTCTCCGCGCGCGGCACATACGGCGTCCGCGATGGCCGGATGAATTTCCAGGGCACCGCCCGCTTCGCCCGCCTCGCAGACGTCGCCCCGCTCACCGGCTCGGCTCGCAGCTTGTGGAGCGTCAGCCAGGCCAGCAAGTCCGCGCCGATCCGCATCACGGCCGATGCACAGGGCCGCAATGTCACCTCCTCCATCGCGGCGCTCCAGCAACTCGCCGGCCCCGAACCCCGCGTGAAACTCTCCGCCGTCGTCCGTGGCGGTCGCTTCGTGATCGAGTCAGGCAACGTCACTGGCGCAGGCGTCCGCGCCACCATGACCGGCCGCGTCGCTGACAGCGGCGCGATTACGGCCCGCGCCGAAGGCGCGCTCACCCGCACGCTCGATCTCGGCGGCGCGTCGCTCGGCGCGATGGATTTCACCGCCGACATCACAGGCAACACCAACGCACCCATCGTCGCCCTGCGCCTTGCCGATGGCGAAGTCACAGCCGCCGGTGTCACGATCGACAATCTCGGCGGCCAAGCCAACGCCCGCCTCGGTGAAGCCATCGCGGGCGACTTCTCCCTGCGCGGCGCATCTGGCGCAAAAGCCTTCATCGCCTCCGGCCGCATTCAGGGCGGCGAAGGCGACTTCCGCATCATCAACCTCGTGGCCAGCCTCGGCGACCTGCGCCTCACCGCCCCGCGCCTCGCCTATTCCGATGGCGCCCTGTCCGCCACCTTCGACGCCTCCGGTCCGCTCGCCGGCATCGCCGGCATCGACCGCGGCACGCTCACCGCCAAAGGCAATGTCAGCGTAGGCGAAGACCTCAATGTCGATGTCACCGGCCAGCTCGCAAATGTGCGCAGCGGCGTTGTGCGCATCGACCTTCTGACCTTCGACGCCGACGCTTCAGGCAATCAGGCGACGCTGAAAGCCCGCGCCAAGGGCTCGCTCAGCGCCCCGATCGACCTCACCTTCAACGCCACCGGCACGCGCAATGACGACGCATGGTCCGGTCAGGCCACGCTCGATGGCTCGGTTGACCAGCTGCCGATCTCCACATCGCGCCCCGCAATCTGGCGCTACAGCCCCGATGGCTGGAGCGTCGACACGCAACTCGCCGCCTTCCGTGGCCGCCTCGACGCCAAACTCGCCTCCACCGCCACCAGCGCCACCGCCAACCTGCAGCTCGCAGGCGTCAGACTGCGCGGCCTCTCGCGCGTCGCCCGCATTACACCAGTCAATGGCGATGTCACGGGCTCCGCTTCGTTCTCGAACGCGGCGGGTGTCGCCAGCGGCGATTTCAATCTCGCCATCGCCAACGCCAACCCGGTCGGCGTCACGGCAGACCCCGTCTCGCTCACCTTCACGGGTCGCCTGCGCGATCGCGTATTCGTCGCCTCCGCCGCTGGCGAAGGCCAGGGCTTCAAGCTCGCCGCCACATCGCGCGAGGAAATGATCATCGGCGATGGCTTCAACGTCCTCCTCAATTCCGATGCGCCGCTGACGGCACAGCTCGATCTCACCGGCCGCGCCGAGCAGTTGTGGGCGCTCTTTGGTCCCGAAGACCAGTCACTGCGTGGCGCGCTGCAGGCCAATGTCCACGTCGCCGGCACCATCGCCAGGCCAGACCTGTCAGGCGGCTTCACGGTCGCTGAAGGCGCCTACGACCATGGCGAAACCGGCCTGCGCCTGCGCGACATCGCGGCGCGCGGCGAGTTCGATCAATCCAACGCCCGCATCACCGGCCTCACCGCAACTGACGGCCAGGGCGGCCGCCTCACGGGCGAAGGCAACATCAACTGGGAAAGCGACGTCAGCGGCGGCGTCAACATCTCGGCGGTCAACCTGCGCGCCCTCGCCCGCGACGACCGCACGGCGGTGGTGTCCGGCGAAGGCAATGTCGTGCTCGACAAGGAAGCTATCCGCATCTCGGGCGATTTCACCGTCACGCAGGCGCGCATTTCCATCGAACAGCCTGCCGCCGCAAAGATCCCGACGCTCAACGGCATCCGCCGCATCAACTTCCCCGATCAGGATGAAGCCGCGCCCGCCGCAACCGAGCCGTGGCAGCGCCCGATGCAGCTCAACGTCAAGGTCACAGCGCCGCGCCGCATCGTCGTGTTCGGCCGTGGCCTCGACACCGAATGGGCCGCCAACTTCAGCGTCCGGCTCGATCAGGGATCCCTCGATCGACGGCACAGCCACGCTCGTGCGCGGCGACCTCGACCTCGCCGGCCGCCGCTTCTCGTTCGACACCGGCACGATCGATCTCGATGGCCCCATCCGCACAGCGCGCATCGACATCGCCGCCGAACGCACCGCCGACGACATCACCGCCAGCGTCCGCGTAAGCGGCACGCCGGTCGAACCCAAATTCACGCTCGAATCCACGCCCTCGCTGCCGCAGGACGAAATCCTCGCCCGCGTCCTGTTCGGCCGCTCGGCCGCGGAACTCACCGGCTTCGAAGCCGCCCAGCTCGCCGCCGGCCTCGCCCAGCTCGCAGGCGGCAACGCCGGCTTCGACCCCGTCGGCCTCGTCCGCGCCGCCACCGGCCTCGACCGCGTGAGCTTCGGCGCAGAAGGCGGCGCCGCCACGGTCTCCGCCGGCAAATACATCGCCGACGACTTCTACGTGCAGCTCGGCGCAGGCGGCTCCGGCGGGGTCGGCGCCGAATTCGAATGGGAACCCGCCAAGGAACTCTCGATCATCTCCTCCGCGCAAGGCAACGGCGACACCAAGATCGCCGTCCGCTGGAAGAAGGATTACTAGCAATCGCCGCACGGGTGACTCGTCAGGAAGCGGACCAAAGGTCCGCGTCCCCGGCGCAGGCCGGGGTCCAGCCTTCTTGAACAAGAAAGTGCGCGCAGCGCTCCGTCACTTACGCCGCAACTGGATCCCCGCCTTCGCGGGGAACGCGTAGCTAAAGCTACGCTCCCAACGGCTCATAGCTCACGCTCTCCAGATAAAGCCCATCCGCCGGCGCCACTGGTCCGCACCTGGTCCGATCCGCCGCCGCCAGAATGTCCGCCATCCAGCCTTCAGGCTCGCGCCCGCGCCCCACCTCGATCAGCGACCCGACCATCGAGCGCACCTGCCGGTGCAGGAACGATCGCGCCGACGTGCGTATCTCGATCACGTCGCCATGCTGCGCCACGCTGATCGACTTCAGCGTCTTCACCGGCGTATCCGCCTGGCAATTGCTGTCGCGGAATGTCGTGAAGTCGTGCCGCCCGACGAGCGCCTGTGCCTCCGCATGCATCCGCGCCACGTCGAGATCCACAGACACGCGCCACGCCCGCGCGCGATCCAGCGCCAGGTCCGCCCGGCGGTTCACAACGCGATAGACATAGCTGCGCCCCGTCGCATCGAACCGCGCATGAAACCCCGGATCGGCGTCCTCCGCTTCCAGCACCGCGATCGGATGCGGCCGCAGATGCGCGTTCAGCGCGTCGCGCACCTTGCCCGCGCGGATCGTCTTGGTGAGATCGAGATGCGCCACCTGCCCCGTCGCATGCACGCCCGCATCCGTGCGCCCCGCGCCAATCACCTGCACCGGCACACCGTCAAGCGCCTCGGCCGCCGCCTCCAGCGTCTGCTGCACCGAAGGCGCATTGTCCTGACGCTGCCAGCCCGCAAAGACCGACCCGTCATACTCGATCGTCAGCTTATACCTCGGCAATGGGAACCCCGAATGCGTCCGGAAAAATCAACCGCCCCGACATGGGCGGTCCGGCGCGCAAGCGCAACGCCATGAAGTGCGGCCCTTTCAACGGCGTCTCGAATTCCGCCGCCTGTTCCACAGAGAAACCGAACTTCGGATAGAACCAGTCGTGCCCCAGCACGAAGACAATCGGCACGCCGCCTTCCTTCAACACCTTCAGGCCCTGCATGACCAGCTGCTTGCCGATGCCTTCCTTCTGCACCCAGGGATCAACCGACATTGGCCCCAGCCCCGCCCCGCCAAGCTTGCCGAACACCCGCATGGCGTAGAACAGGATGTGGCCGACGACCTGCCCGTCCATCTCGGCCACAAGCTGCAGGACGATGTCGCCCTCCTTCTCCAGCTCCTCGATGATCCGGGCTTCGTCCGCCTGTCCAAAGGCGCGCGTATTGAGCTCCAGCACGGCTACCCTGTCGGCCTCGGTCATCGGACGAACGACTGCCTCTGCCACGTGCGTTCTCCTGCGCCAGTATCTGGCCCATGCCGGTATCTGGCCTACGTCAGCGTCCGGCCCTTGCCGATACGCGCCCCACGCTGGAATTCCTCCATAGTCATCTGCCCCTTCCCGGCCCGCTGCAAGCGCGTGAGCCGCACCGCCCCCGTCCCGCACGCGACCAGCAGACCGTCGTCCAGCACATCGCCCGCCTTGCCACTTCCTGCATCCGCCTTCGCGTGCAGAACCTTGACCCGCTGGCCCTCATCCTCGAACCACGCCCCCGGAAACGGCGACAGCCCGCGAATATGCGCCGCCACCTCCGCGCCGGATTTCCGCCAGTCGATCCTCGCCTCCGCAGGCGACACCTTCGCCGCATGCGTGACGCCTTCGTCCGCTTGGCTCTGCAACACCACCGGCCCCGCCTCCAGCAACGCCAGCCCCTCGACCATCAGCGCCGCCCCCAACACCGACAGCCGGTCATGCACATCGCCCGTCGTGTCGTCGTCAGAGATCGGCGTCGTCGCCGTCAGCATCACGGGGCCTGTATCCAGCCCCACATCCATCTTCATCACCTGCACGCCGGTGATCGCGTCCCCCGCCATCACCGCACGATGGATCGGCGCCGCCCCGCGCCAGCGCGGCAGGATCGAGCCGTGAATGTTGAAACACCCCAGACGCGGCGCATCCAGCACCGCCTTCGGCAGCAGCAGCCCGTAAGCCACCACCACAGCCGTATCCAGCTTCAGCGCCGCAAACGCCGCGCGATCCTCCGCCGCCTTGAAGTTCAGCGGCGTGCGAACCTCGATGCCATGACGCTCCGCCGCCTCATGCACCGCCGTCTTCGTCAGCTGCTTGCCCCGCCCCGCCGGCCGGGGCGGCTGCGAATAGACACACGCCACCTCATGCCCCGCGGCCAGCACGGCCTCCAGCGTCGGAACAGAAAACTCGGGCGAACCCATAAAGGCAATGCGCAATGACATGGCGCCCTTCTAGCCCGAACTCCCGCCAGACCGAAACCTCCGGTAATGGCCTGCCGATTGGCTGGCGCGCCGGCCCGGCGACAAGGCCCCACTTTTCGCCTTTCGCACTTGTCCTTGGCTCGGTCCGGGATAGGCGCGTTTCAGGCATCAAGGCCGTTGCCAGGGTCGCCGGACTTTGCGCTACTGCTTCATCGAATTCATCGCGCGTCGCATTGGCAATGTTCAAAGTCCGAAAAGCAGAATCTGGCGACGTTGACACAGCGATTGCCGCACTGGGCGATGCCTTCGCCCAGGACCCGCTGATGCTGTACCTCTTTCACGAAAGCCCGGAGGGCGCCCGCGCTGGCGCGATGGGATTCTTCTCCATGCTGCTCCGGGCCAGGATTGCGCTCGACATGCCCGCTTACGTACTGACGCAAGGCGACGATGTGCTGGGCGCCGTGATGGGATACGACACATCGCGCCCGGAATGGCCGGCGGCGCTCGCCGACGAAATGCGCCGGTTTGAAGCAGAGGTACCCGGCTTTGCTGCCCGGCTCGATGCCTACGCGAAGATCTGCGAGGCTCATCAGCCGGGCGAAGACCATTATTATCTCGGAGTGATTGGCGTACACTCGTCCCTTCAAGGCAACGGCGCCGGGAAGGCCATGCTCGACGCCTTTTGCGCCCCCTCGCGCGCGGATCCGAAATCACACGGCGTCTATCTTGAGACCGCCAGTCCGGGCAGCCTCCAGTTCTACTACAAGAACGGGTTTGAACTCCGGGGCGAAGGCCGCCTCGACGCGGCGACTGTATGGTGTGTCTACAAGCGGACGTAGCGGCGATCGCTGAACCACCGCAAGAAGCCGCCGGCCGCGCACAGCCCAACCGCCCTCGGCTGATCTGGAAGCGGACCTTCAGGTCCGTGTTCCCGGCGAAGGCCGGGATCCAGTCCT